>JANNNN010000721.1:0-16700 GCA_031398555.1 Planctomycetia bacterium
CGATCGCACCAACTTGGGTGCAGCAACGGGAGTTGACAAAGGTGGATACATCCTTAGCGACTGCGAAGGTGAACCATCGGTGATTTTGATCGGGACTGGAACTGAGTTGTATTTGTGCATGAACGCACAGAAGACGCTGCAAGCCGAAGGTATTGCAACGCGTGTTGTCAGCATGCCATGCCAAGAGCTGTTTGATGACCAATTGCCCGAATATCGCGAAAGTGTTTTGCCTGAAAAGTGCGGAATTCGGATCGCCTGCGAAGCTGGTATTCGCCAAGGCTGGGACAAGTACATCGGAGCTGGCGGACACTTTGTCGGCATGAACAGTTTTGGTGCTTCTGGTCCAGCACCGAAGTTATACGCTCACTTTAAGATCACAGCCGATCAGATCGTAAGCTGCGCGCAGGTTGCCATTCGCGGACTCAATTGTTAGAGCCAGTTCATAACACCGGGCTCTGCGGGTAGAGCTTTGAATTGTGAATAGAATGGGACATAGGTAAACCGAAGTCCCATTAGGCGCTTTAAGGTTCATTTCATGAAAAGTCCATTCCCTGGCATGGATCCGCTTCTGGAACGTAATTGGCAAGACGTGCATTCGCGATTCATGGTCTATGCTTCGACGCAGCTAAATCGTCAGCTCGCCTCACAGAAGCCCAAGTTTTGGAGTTAGCCTTCAATTCCTATTGAAAAGGATTTTTTACGCTTTCTCAGGCTGGAAGCCTAAGCTACAAACTCAACCAAATTGTTTTTTGTAGATGGCTTGGATGAGGCTTTCAGTGTCTTTGAATTTTGTTCCGCTTGCGAGAGCCTGCTCGATCAAGCGGCGAGCGTCTGACTCGACGTGCCCGAGAGCGACTAAAGCGCGGTAGGTATCCTCGACGACTCCTTCAACTTGTTCTTTGCCGGCTGGTGTTTCGCGACGGACAAGCAGAGCGAACTTGGGCATCTTGCGGCGCAATTTTGCAATGATGCGTTCAGCGGTTGCGGGACCGACGCCGGGCAAACCTGAGAGCGCTTTAGCGTCTTGCTGTTCAATCATGATCGCTGTGTCTTGAACCGGCTGCGTCATAGCCCGGAGGGCCTTCTTGACGCCGACGCCATCGACGGAACAGAAGAGTTCGAAGAAGTCTCTTTCAGGAGTGCTCAGGAAGCCAACGAGCCGTGGCGTAAGTCGTCCGCCGGTCGAAGCGTTGCCGTCGATGTAATGAATCGTGTGCAAGCTAACTTCTTTACCGAGTGAACTTTGCAAGTGTCGGCGGGCGTATTCGGCGATGAGGACTTCGTATTCCATGGGGGGAATAGATAGCGTGGCAACTTCGTCTTCGAGACCGATAAGTTTGCCGCTGATTTTGGTGATCATGATTGCAGTTAATTCTATTTAGTGGCTTGGCTTAGATGGCTTGGCTTAGATGGCTTGGCTTGCTAGGTATTTCTTCCAAAACTCAGCAACAATTGGGACAATTGTGCGACACTAACTCACGTTGCGCCCGAGAAGTCGAGCGGGGCCTTGTGTGCTATGGTAATGGCAAATTGCGATCGCAAGTGCGTCAGCGACGTCAGCGGGTTCGGGCAATTGCGGCAGGTTGAGCTGATGCTGAACAGCGAACTGCATCTGAGATTTAGAAGCCCGTCCGTTGCTGGTCAAAGTTTTCTTTACCTTGGTTGATGCGTAAGAGCTGACTTGCAAACCGGCTTGGGCGGCGGCCAAGAGGATAACTCCGCGGGCATGTCCCATCAAGATCGCTGTAGTCGGTCGATCATAGTGTGAATAAACCTCTTCGATTGCCAAGCAATCGGGCTTTTGTTCGGCGATGATTTCGGCTATGCCACAATATAATTCATTGAGCCGACGCTCCAGGGTTTCGCTGCGGCTACAACGAATAAAGCCTGCATCAACCAGTTTCACCGAGTTGACCGCACACCGCACGACTCCATAGCCGGTAGTACCCAGCGCCGGGTCGATGCCGAGCACCAGCATTTCGTTGTTCATTGCTTTCCATCCTTGGTAAAGTGCAAAATCGCGACGCGAACAAGGTAGCTGGTTTCGTGAGAAACCGGCCGAACCAGAAATCGCTTACGCAGCCTCCGGTATCTCACGAAACAGCTACCTATTTGGGACTAAGTCCCGAGATCGCCGAACAGTGGCGTTGACAAGTATCGTTCACCTAGGCTGCACATAATTGTAACGATTCGCTTGCCTTTGAATTCTGGACGAGCGGCAACTTGGGCGGCAGCCCACATGTTGGCTCCGCTGCTGATACCGGCTACAATTCCTTCGTGCTTAGCCAATCGCCTTCCCCACTCAAAGGCATCTTCGTCGTCGACTGCAATAACCTCATCGACGATCGAAGTATCGAGATTCTTAGGCACAAAGCCGGCGCCGATACCTTGGATGCGATGCTTGCCAGGCTGTCCGCCGCTAATCACCGGACTGTGCTTAGGCTCGACGGCGATGGCCTTGAAATTGGGGTTCAATTTCTTAATGTAGCGCGCGACACCCGTGATCGTTCCACCCGTTCCAACGCCGGCGATAATTGCGTCGATGTTGTGTCCGCTGTCTTCCCAAATCTCGGGACCGGTAGTGAGTTCATGGATGGCTGGGTTGGCTGGATTCTCGAATTGCTGAGGCATAAAGCCGACTGGGTCTGCTTGAACCATTTCATAAGCTCTGGCAATTGCACCTCGCATGCCCTCCGCGGCTGGCGTGAGGACCAGGCTGGCTCCCATTCCTCGCAGTAGAGCACGTCTTTCGACCGACATGGATTCGGGCATGGTCAGAGTCAAGCGATAACCTTTGGCTGCGCACACAAAGGCCAGCGCGATGCCGGTATTGCCGCTAGTCGGTTCGATTATATGCGTATCACCGTTGATTTTGCCATCGCGTTCTCCGGCTTCGATCATGGAAACGCCGATGCGATCCTTGACACTATTCAGCGGTTGGAAAAATTCGCATTTAGCGAAAACGGTCGCTCCACCGGCTGGAACGAGTCGATTGATGCGAATCATCGGAGTATCGCCAATCGCCCGAGCTGCGTTGTCGTAAGTCTTTCCTCGTGCCATGCAAACGGCTCCTGTATTCAATTTGATGAGTGGTTTTTCTGTATGTGGGCTGTTTCAATGCTAACGCGAACGGCTGGCGTAACGAAACAGGAAACTTCAGACTACCGGTTTACCCGAATCTGCCAAGTTTTGGTAGCACAGTCCCGCAGTTTTGGGTGCACTAAGGCGTTGCCATGGACAGAGTGCTTTTTACAGCATCATAGGCCGCTTTCTTGCGGAAAAACTTGTCAAAAAGCAATGGTTTTCGCTCGCCTCCCAACCAGGACTGTTTATCGGATACTCCCCAGAATTGCATTGCAATGCAACGCTCTGATCGCATGAAAATTGCGGTGATCTTCTGGTAGGCTGCGGCCTGCCGCGCTTGATCTTTAAGGTTGTAAACTGTCTTTGGCGGAGTAAGTTGGAAATTGGAATCCCATTCGTCCATGACAATGTCGAGTTCAGTAATGTAATTGTCAAAGCCTAATTGTGCGACCATGTTCAACCGAGCCTCGAGCGGAAAATCGGGATTTAGTACATCCGATGCCGTTAAATGCAATTGCCAACCCATGCCATGAATTGGAATACCGCGAGTCCGCATATTTACCAGCATGTTAACGATCGCAATAAACTTCTTGGGATCGACGTCCTCCTGACCAAAATCGTTATAAATCAACTGGGCATTTGGGTCCGCATTGGCGGCTGCTTGAAAAGCAATATTGACATATCGAGGCGTGATGGCTTTAGGACTTGGCCGTCCAAGGACCCGGTTCCAGTGGCAATCCACAAGGTCTCCGTCGTAATCAAAAGCCTCGTTGACCACATGCCAGACCCGAACAACTCCTCTAAACTCAGATACGACGTCGGATACATGGTTCCTAAGCAAGGAAACTGCCTGATCTCCATTTATACGAAGGGCCCAGGGCGGCGTAAATTTGTCGAGCGCCCACACTAACGGGTGACCGTGAATCTCAATTCCGTTTTCTGCGCAGAAACCCGCTACTAGGTTTGGCCGACTGAAATCGTAAATCCCATAGACTTCTGTACTAGCGAGTGTACTTCTGGCCTTACCAAGATCAGTACCTGGGACACCGCCAGGTAGATGCCAATAAGTGGTCATTGTACCGACACTGGCCTCTCGTTTCAAAATATTGCAAAAGGCGGGTTCCAAAAGGTTTACTGGGCTAATCTCAAAGCCGATTCCAATTCCCATCGGCTGAGCCAGTTGCTTTAGCCCCGGGAGGTCCTGCGATTGGGCTACCGAAGCAAGTGTTACAACAAGTGCTTGCACTACAAAAAAAATAGTCTTCACGGAAGTGTAGTTCCCATATAAAAAACCAGTTTTTCTCGAATAGGGGCTGACCTTTTTGCGGGCGTTCCATTTTTTTGGAATTGTGTTTTGGGAATTTTGCAAGTCTTTCAAAAAGTCGCCTCCATTGTCGACAGCTCGCAGTGCATTCCCATTTCTTCACAATTTACCACGGTTTTCGAAGCCTGTCGTTACCGGTACCGAGGTATGCCCGTCGCGCTGGACGCTCGCAAGCAGCGTCAGCGACGAATTCAATTCACGGAAAGTCAACGCAGCGACTGAGGATTTTGCAAACTTCCGGCGGCTAGTTTAGCCTAACTATACAAAATACAATCGGCCATAACCACTGCACCAATTAGAGTTGGGGCCAAGTATAAAATGCCCATCAGCGACTTTCCGGACGCCTTAACGCGCTGCCGGCGCTGCAGACACTTACCTGGAGAGTCACACAATGTTACGCCTGGCAATTCTACTGACATCGATCGCGTTACTTGCCACACCGTCGGTTGCTCAAACGGTCGATGGCGATGGTAAACTCCGTATCATTTGCTTCGGGGCTCATCCCGACGATGCTGAATACAAAAGCGGTGGTGCCGCCGCCCAGTGGGCTAAGCTCGGGCATCACGTCAAACTTGTTTCAGTTACTAATGGCGACATCGGCCACTGGCAGATGGCTGGTGGTCCCCTCGCCAAGCGTCGCACTGCTGAATCGGCGCTCGGTGCCAAGCGGCTGGGCGTTACCAGTGAAGTCCTCGACATCCATGATGGCGAACTCGAACCGACCCTAGAGAACCGCCGTACGATTACTCGATTGATTCGCGAATGGGACGCCGATATCGTCATTGCTCATCGACCGTGGGACTATCATCCTGACCATCGATACGTCGGTGTACTTATTCAAGATGCCGCTTACATGGTCATGGTTCCGTTCTTCTGCCCCGACACGCCGCCGCTAAAGAAGAACCCCGTATTCCTTTACTCGAGCGACAGTTTTAAGAAGCCATATCCATTTGTTGCCGACATTGCGGTTGCCATCGATGATGTGTTTGAACAAAAAGTCGACGCGCTGCTGGCGCTCGAATCGCAAACTTTCGAAGGGGGCGCTCTAGGCAGTGAAGAGGCCACCGCGGCTGCTCCACCGGCTTCGCAACCGGAACTGCGTCGAACTTGGCTGCGAGAACGCTGGGAAAAACGTTCCACCGCAGAAGCTGACCGATACCGTGACACCCTCACGCGTTGGTACGGCGAAACTAGAGCAAAAACAATCAAGTACGCCGAAGCTTTCGAAATCTGCGAATACGGCAAGCAGCCAACGCCGGAAGAGATACGCAAGCTGTTTCCGTTCCTAATCGACCCTAGCAATTAACAGTTTAGAATCGTCCATCTGTCGTTTCAAAGTGCGTAGGTTTACCTAACACTCCACCACCCCGTTTTACCCAGTCCGAGGTGGCTTCAATCATTTCGTCAAGCGATACTGTTGGTGGACCGAACAATTCGTATGAGCGAGATGCATCCCACAACCAAACCTTAGGACCTTCTGTGCCAGTAAGTGCCGGTTCCCGAGCGAAGTACTCACCAAACCGCTGTGCCAACCAACGGATCGATACTTGCTCAATCCCCGTAACGTTCAAGGCGGTGGGTGGTGAAGTGGTCTGTGTCAGGCATTGAATTGCACGTGCGTTCGCATCACCTTGCCAAATCACATTGACGGCTCCCATTGAAACATCGATGGCCGCACCTGCTGCAACTTTCGTTGCCACGTCACACAAGACTCCGTATCGCAGGTCAATTGCATAGCACAAGCGAAACATTAAAGCTTGGGTTCCATTACGATTGGCAAAGTGCGTGAACACTCTTTCACGTCCTACACATGAGTTTGCGTATTCACCGGGCGGCTCCAGGGGGCTCGTTTCACTAGCCCCTTTGCTGGCCGCGGGCACAAGTGAATAAACACAGCCGGTCGAGAACACAACGATTTGAGATTTCGCATACTTTTCGGCCACCATGGCTGGTACCAAGGTGTTCATCACCCAGGTCAATTCCGGGGTTTCGCGGGTTCCAAATTTCTGACCAGCCATGTAAATCACGTTAGGCGCGTCTGGCAATGAATTGACTGCTTCCCGGTCCATCAAATCGCACGCGATCGTTTCTACTCCGTGACTCCGGAGTGCACTGGCTGCACTTGCTGATGAGAATCGTGAGACAGCCAAAACGCGTCGTTGTTTCTGCCCGATGCTATCCATGCCACGCCGCAGCATGCGCGACAGTGTCGGTCCCATCTTACCACCGGCCCCAAGGACGATCACATCACCATTCAAGGCTCTCAATGTATCGAGAGCACCCTCAGTCGGGCGGCTCAGTTCGCTTTCCAGGTCGGCTGTGTTAAGAATGGACTTCACTTGATTTTCTTCTAGGTGAGCGGGACTGTGTTCCTTAGTGTGATACTTTACCATCAACGGATTTGGGACGCTCGCTTGACTTGATTGTTGGCTCAACGAGCCGATTTACGCAGCTAAAATTGGCGACGATTGCGGCGACGCGGACGACTTCTTGCAAAGAACTCTCGTTATAATAACCGCGTGTCGCGAATCGCAATATAAAACTGGCCTTGTCTCAGCTTTGTCTCAGCCTTGATCGTCATTGGAAATCTGTGCCGTACCTCTGGATGCTTGTAGGCTCGTTCTTCTTTGCTGTCATGGGATTGCTCATCGAGTCCCTTGGTAGAGAGTATTCATTCGCATGGATTGCAACGATTCGCAGCGCAGTGGCAACCTTGATTGCCGTCGGAATGGTCCTGTATGCTCGAGCCGATTTCGTGACGCTACGGCCTGCAAGTTTGTGGATGCGGAGTCTGGCAGGTTGCAGCGCGATGCTGTGCCTGTTTTTCGCTATGACACACTACGATGTCGCGGTGGTTTTGTCGCTTTCGAGCATGTACCCGATTTGGGTAGCGATATTGGGTTGGCCAATGCTCGGACAGACTCCTTCACGAGACACTTGGTTGGCGCTGTCGGTGAGCACGCTAGGAATGTGGTTGATTTATGCGTCTGCCACCGGACCAGCTATTACCGGCAGCGAGCATTCGCATTACTTGCCACAAGTCGCCATTCCTTTGGCGGCTCTAGCGTCCATGCTTAGTGCGGTAGCGCTTATCGGCTTGCATCGCGTTAAACAGCTCGACCCGCGTGCTGTCGTTACTCACTTTTCGGCGGTATCCACGCTAGTGTCACTTGGGCTTTGGCTGTGCACTCCGATGCAATCAATGTCAAGCCAATCGGATAGCAGCAGCCTTGTAAGACTAATTGCAGTAGGCGTAGCCGCCGTGCTTGGTCAGTTGTTCTTGACCAAGGCCTTTGCCGCTGGACGTCCAGCAAGAATCAGCGTAATCGGCCTTAGCCAAGTTGCTTTCGCGGCGAGCTACAAATGGATTTTCGAGGGTCGCATTCCGTCGGGTGTTGGAGTTGCCGGAATGCTGCTAGTGCTCGGCGCCACGGTGTGGGTCATGCTTCGCAGTAAGGCTAAGGATTAGCAAAAAGGTGTCCTAATCGATGCCGAAATAAAGCTGCCTTTAGCCGCAAGAGGACGGGAACGAAGATTTTAAGAGATATGGTCGAAAAAATCTTCGAAGGTTCGGCCACTGCGTTGGCCATGCAAGCCCTGGCACTTAAGCGAGCCACATCCGCCGAGATCGCTGAAATGAGAGCCATGCTTGATAAGATGGAGGATCAGAATGATGACGTTTGAATTGCTCTCGTCTTCTTCCGCCATCCTTGGGGCCGCAGTGCTTCAATCGTTGATTACGATCACGTTGATTTGGGCTGTAGTCCAAGCGTACTTGCAGCCGCGGGAGGTTAGGCATTCTAACCCTACAAACTCTTGCTCTTGCCAGGCAAGCTGGAATGGCGTGGACTTAAGAGTTGGCGTGAGGCGTGGGCGCTTTCTCGAGCCTTGCGCTTTAAGGGAAGAAGAACCCGCGGCTAGCACCGTCGGCTAACTAAGTCCACGCAATTCCAGGCAAGCTGGCAAGGGGCAAAATACATGTCAAACATGTGGGATAAAAAAACATGTGGCAGCATCCGCCACGGGGGTCATAGCATCCCGCAGACTTCGCAGTCGGAACGGCGTTGGATTTTCAAAGTGCGGAATTGCATATCGCGAAGATCATAGCGCAGCCAGCGATTAAGCAGTGGAGTGCCGATGCCGGAGATCAGCTTGATCGCTTCCATGGCGGCCATACAAGCGACTGAACCTGAGACCGCGCCGAACACGGGAAACTCACGGTGCCACGTTGGGGGTTCGGCGGGAAACAAGCAACTCAAGCAAGCGGTCTGGCCAGGCACAACAGTTGTCAACTGAGCCTCAAGCTCGTACATGGCACATTCAACGATCGGCTTGCGCTGCAAGACAGCCTGACGATTCATGGCAAAGCGTTCCACGAACAGCGGCGCGCAGTCGACGATCACATCGGATTGGGCAACCAGGTCGGCAGCGTTATTATTATTGGCGTTGGCGTTCAAGCCCACAATTTGCAAACGCGGGTTGAACTCTAACAGCCGTCGCTGAATCGACTCGATTCGCGGTTTGCCGATCCAGTCGTGAGTCATCAACAACTGACGGTTCATGTCGCTCGGCTGAACATTTCCGGCGTGAGCGAGCACCAGCTTGCCGATTCCCGCGGCGGCCAATTGGTAGGCCACTAATCCGCCGATGCCACCCACGCGCGAGATCATGACAGACGCGTTTTTCAGTTTCTCTTGACCAGCTTCGCCAAAATCTGGAACCCACATCTGCCACTGGTAGGTATCCCGTTCTTCTTCGGTGAGTTTTATTGGCGACATGAACGGGGTACTGAAATCTATTATCGAGGGCGGAGGCTGTTGGTGGGTAGTTGCTCAGCCATTCTCAGTGAATCGTTATTTGGTTTCAAGCGGTAAATAGCGATGTTGCCAGACTTTAAAAACCGCTCGCAATGTCCCACTTCAATTAGGCCAGGAAGATCCGCAAAGTATTTACTCGATTGTTGCTCAAAGTCGGCGATGGAATCACCGACGAGCAGCAAGTTCGAATCGGGATAGCGTACAAAACGATCATGAACCGATTTCCAAATTGATTCCGAGTGTTGCTTTCCAGAAAGTTCTTTGATGTTTTGGCCGAGGTAATACACCCAGCTTGGTTCTATTGGGCCTACTCCCATCCAATGTTCAGAAGGCTGGTTTTTCTGGGTTGCACGGACCAGTGATGTATCTTGCCGATAAGTGCTAGCCTGTCGCGCGCCAACGCCGAACAGACATATCTGGAACAGCACCGCGCATGTCATCCACACGCGAGGGATCCAGTGTTGACGCTGTCTCTCGCAAAGCAGTCCTAAGATTCCGGCGGCTGAGATCGCGAGACCACACACACTGGCGTAGGCAATTTTGTGCATGACTTCGAGTCGACTGAGGACAATGATGGCTGTCAAGATTCCAATCCCAGTCGCAACTGCCAGACTGTTCGCGGCGACGCGCATGCCAAACTTTGGAAGGTGCCATCGGCTTTCGAACTGCTTCCAATAGCTACCGATCAACAAAGCGGCACCTGCGTAGCAGGGAGTTATGTAACTAGGCAGCTTAGTGCTGGCGAGGCTAAAGGCTGTCAGGTATACGGCGATCCAAACAGTCCCAAGAACGACAAGCTGTCGTTGGACCGCGTTTTCACGAAATGCGCCCCGAGTCCACATGGCGATCGGAATCAACCACAGCGACCATGGGAAGATGCCCACAACAAATGCCACGGGGTAGAAAAAGATCGTGCCGTTGTGGCCTTCCATTGAATTGATCGCACGACCCAAGTTGTGTTCAATGAAAAAGCCTCTTAGAAACGCACCATCCGTTTCAAGACCTACGGCTACGTACCAGGGTGCCGCAACCATCAAAGTCAGTATCAAGCCCGGTATAGTTCGTAGTGCTAGCACGGACCGCAAGCAACTGCGTGGATTGAAGCAGGACCAGGACTCACTCAGCAAGACAGCCAACTGCTGCCCGACAGATCGCCTGGGCGACTTGTTTTTGACCACCTGATGATCGTTGTTCCATAATTCGATAGTCACCGATTCGAGTCGCTTGTTGATCATCCACCAAATATGGACGACGGCCAGTGGCAAGACGATGCCGACTGGACCTTTTGCGAGAGCCGCGAAACCGAGGCAAGTGTAGCCAGCTGCGGCCGCCACCCAACGTGTCTTGCAGACGTTTCCGCTGGAAAATGGAGACGATGGGGCCAACGAACCTACAACTAATATCGAAATACCGAGTGTGCTGGTAGCGATTAGGAGAGCGTCGGGGGTCGCCGCACGGCCTGCCATAACCATCAGAAGACAAGTGGCTAAAACAGTTGCCGACCAAAAGCCGGCTGCGCTAATTCCCCGCGGGTTGCCTGACAATCGGCTAGCGAGGACGGCGACCGAAAAAACGGTCAGAATAGCCGCCAACGCCGATGGCAGCCGAGCACTGAAATCCGATTGGCCGAGTGACAAATAGCTGACCATTTGCCCCCAGTAAAGCAGAATGGGCTTGTGGGATCGCAGTTCGCCATTGAAAGTAGGTACGGTCCAATCGGAACGCTCGAGCATTTCTACCGAGGCACGCGAGTTGCGAGGCTCGTCACGGTCCCAAAGTTGCGATTTACCAAGTCCGAATAAGAACACCGCGGTTGTAATGACCGCCAAAATTAGTAGACGGAAAATCGATATCTGGGGCATAGCTAGTTCAGAGAATATGGTTTGACGGCAAAAGCGGGATAGTCAGACAGATGGCTTCAGGCTAGAGTGCAGGTTGTTAGTCGCAGTATTTAGCAAGGTCGCCGAGCTTCTTGGCTTTTAGGTATCCTGTTCAGATACTGCAATTCACCTCCTACTTGCAAGAGGAATTCGTTGGCGTGGAAAGTGCGGACCTACCGTCGTTCTCGGGCGAGAGCTTTTTGCTATCTAGTCAGCAAAGTTACGGCGAGCCATTTGTGCCAATTGTGGAGAAGCGTCGGCGACCTCGCATTCACCGAATCGCCGTGTGGCTCGCCTTGGCAACGATCGTCTCAACATTCTGGGCGGGCGTAGGGGCTTGGATGCCAACGACTCCCCTGTTTATGGCTTTTGAACAATCTTCATGGATGCCCGTTCGACAAGCTTTGCTAGCAAATTGGTCGACCGGCTTGCAGTTTTCCCTTGGACTGATGGCCATCCTCGTTGCCCATGAACTTGGGCACTACGTGATGACAATTGTGTATAAAGTCCCGAGCACACCACCGCTTTTCATTCCCTTCCCACTGTTGTCGCCCATTGGAACTATGGGTGCGGTGATCATGATGCAAAGCGGACAAGCGGATCGCAGACAGATTTTTGATATCGGCTTAGCCGGTCCGCTTGCAGGTTTGGTCGTTGCAATTCCAATCTTGATTTTCGGTATCCTTTATCCACATCCAGTAGCCTATGCACCCAGTGCCGGGTTAGAAATGGGTCAGCCCCTCCTCATTCAGTGGCTGGCAAATTGGTTGGTGCCCGACCGAGCATCGAGCTTCGTTCACATTGGCAACAACCAGGTCAATCCGTTGTTAATGGCCGGTTGGGTCGGACTGCTTGTCACTGGGCTGAACATGATGCCGGTGGGCCAGTTAGACGGAGGCCATGTGACTTTTGGGCTGGTAGGACGTCATTCCTATTGGATTGCAGTCGCCGCTATGGCGGGCGCGGTCGCATACATGGTGTATACGCAGGTTTGGATTTTCTTGTTGATGGTCGTGCTGGTGTTCGTAATGGGGTTGCGACATCCGCCGAGCAGCAACGACGACCGTGCATTGGGTTTACCGCGACAGGTAATTGGCTGGTGTTCGTTGGTATTGCCGGTTCTATGCATCCCTGCCAATCCAATTTTCTAATGTAGCGACAGACCGATCGCTCAAATCAGGTAGCTGGTTTCGAGAGAAACCGGACGCGGTGAAGCTTACCATTACTTCATACGGGTTTTTACAAACCCAGCTACAGATGCAAATCCCGCCTACGGATGAATCCGTAACGAAAAAAGCCGCATTCAGTAGAACGCGGCTTTAAGTAAAATACAAACGAATGCGAAATAGCTTGAGACTTGAACTAGCTTTCTTTCGGTACCGTTGCTTTGATTTTTTGAACGAAGTGATGTTCGCCCGATGACTTAAGCAAAGTCGCCGCCCGTTTTTCGGCTTCAGCTTTTTGATCGAACTCAAAAACGGCGACTCGTTTTAGTAGTTGATTAAATACGGCCCAATAAATGCGTGTGCAAACTTCGACCTTCACGCGACGGCGCGGCTTTACAGCTCCGTCCAGTGCCGAAGAATCAGACGCGACAGCACTTGCCGAAGGGGCAACCAAGTTACGCTTAGGGGCCTTCGATGCAGATCGAGGCTTAGGCGTCTTGGATTTCGATTTCAGAGCAGTAGCAGCGCGACCAGCCATTGCAAGGTACTCCTCAACAGTAGGTTAAGACAAGAATGAATCAGATGACAAAGATTGATCCAGGACAGGCGACATCCCTTTCCGTTCGGACTCTACAAAAGTACGAACGACTCTTCCTTGTAAACGTTAGGCGCTGTTAGTACTTGCAAATTTCCGAACCAGCCAATTCATCAGAGGCTCGCGTCTCATGCTGAATTCAGTCGGTAAGAATAAGTGGTGGGTAAGGACAGTTGCGACCGTGTGGGAGATATCAGGCAATCGGGGGATTGTCGAAATCTAAGAGGCGGGTCTCGATGCTTAACGCAGGCTCTATCCTACCGCATTGCAATAGCGATTCCCAGTGCTCTTTTGAACATTCGGCAATCAATATTATCTTTCGAAGGAAAGTGCATAATAACGCTTGACAAACGAAAAGTCTTGAATCATGCAGGGAAACCGTCGGTACCTCGCGGTTGCTGTTGCGTTGTGTGCAAACTCGAAGCAGTCCGATCCTTGTCTTGGGTGGGTCGCTGTTGCCAAGTGCGACCAGCTTATCGTTAGCAGCGAATGGTCGCACTCGGCAAGTGAGACCCACCAAAACCAGCCACCTTTTTTTATTTCGAAGGCGGTGGTGTTCCATTTCCTTCAGCGATGTAGTTCTGGCGACCGACGGCATATTTGGTTGGAGCTGGAAAATTTTCCTCTAACCAGCTCTCTAGTTCATCCGCATTGGGTGGCGCATCCTCCATGCGTTCTACGATTTTGCGCATAAATGCGCGGCACCAACCACAGCCAGTACCAGCACTTTGGCACTCGGCAACTTGGCTTGGGAACCGAACGCGATTAATGCGAATGAAGTTGATCACTTTACGCCAACTAACGTGAAAGCAAAGGCAAAGCTCATCGTCAGGTTTCATCGACAGCCCAAATTCGCTCGAGAAGTGCAGTTTGAATCTTGCGAAAGACACCGCCCCAATCGCCAAGCACATCTTGGCGGAACAGCCTTACCGATGGATACCATGGCGAATCTTCGCGTTGCAGCAGCCATCGCCAATCGGGAACGTAATTGATCGCTAACCAAGTCGGTACACCAAGTGCGCCTGCAAGGTGTGCAATCGAGGTGTCGCTAGTAATCACCAAATCCAACTGCAACATAATGGCCGCGGTATCCATAAACGCGCCACTGGTCTGGTCCACGTCCGAACCGAGCGAAACGATTTTCTTCGCCCCATTCCATTTTATTAGCTGCTCAGTACCAAAGCCACTTTGCAAACTGATTAATTCAATGCCTGGAATTTCCGATATCGGTTCAAAGCAAGTCAGCGGTACGCTACGGAACGCGTCGGCCTGATGATCTGGGTTGCCTTGCCAAGCAATTCCGATCCTCCGCGTTGCTGCCTTTGTCGGAAAACGTCGCGACCAATAATTGGACAACTGCTGCGATGGGAATAGGTAAGGGCTCTCGCTGGGAATATTCTGTTCGTTGATTTGCAAGATATCCGCGACATCGACCAGCGAACACTGAAGGTCCATTGGCTGGTCAATACTCAACGAGTTTGGAAACATAGGCCCGAGCTTGGGGGCGTTCTGCAACAAGGCGACCAGCTGTGGCTGGCAGTGAACCATCGTTTGCGCTCCACGGCTGCGCAGTTCTTGGGCAAAGCGAACAAAATTGAGAGTATCACCTAGACCCTGCTCCGCGGTCAGCAGAATCTTTCGACCATTCAAATTGCTTCCGTCCCAAACAGGAATTGTTTTGTTTGTACGGTGCAAGTCCCCCACTCTCCATCGCCACCGATACTCGCTCCAGCCTTCTTGAAAACGTCCCTGCAAAAGGTAGATCACTCCGACGTTACGGTGCAACTCAGCTTCATTCGGGTCGATCTTCAAGGCCAGTTCATAGTTCGCCAAGCCGCGTTCCAGGTCTCCCGTCCAAACATGCAGAGTCCCGCGATTTTTGAACGCGTTCAAATAGTCAGGCTTCAGGTCAATCGCTTTCTGGAAGCACTGATCAGCTTCCTCGACGCAGTTAACATAGCGCAACGAATTGCCTAAGTTATTGAGGGCGATGGGAAACGACGGATTGAGTTTGAGGGCCTTCCGGTAACATTCAACTGCTGAAGCGTATTGCCGCTGGTCATGTAAGGAAATTCCTAGAAAGCACCATGCGTTTGCATCGCTGGGCGATTTTCCGAGAACCTTACGGTAGATGGTTTCTGCTTCGGCGAAACGTCGCTGTTGATGAATCTGCCATCCTTGCTGAAGTTCACTTTGCAGACCGCTCATCAAGTACACCTTCTGGACGAGCAACCGATGGCTCAAAATAGCGACAAGTAAAAGCCCCATGATAAAGAAAAATAGTGGTGCCTGGAAACCGCTATTCGGAATTCAATGAGAAAAGGCCACGCGAATGACCGCGTGGCCTTCTTGAATTTTATTTTTCACTTGCGACTAAGGAGCAATTAGCGAGGCGCTTTGTGGCGTAAAGTTATCATTGTTGGAAAGTGCTGCGACCCCAACAGCGAGACCAGCGATTCCCAACAGGCCGCCGATTCCACCACCTCGAAGACCACCACCGCCGCCACCACCGCCAAAACCACCTCTTCCACCAAATCCGCCACCTCCACCGCCACCAGGTGCTGCAAAGCCACCACCCATAACAGGATCGCCCATCACAACTTCTTGAACAGGTCCACTCATCACGGGCTGGACCATTTCGCAGCATAGTGTGTCGCTGTAGCCTGCTTGTGCACTTACCAACAGTGATCCCTCACCGGCCGTTTGAGCGGTGGATTCACCATCGACTGCTTGGAAACCGACAACTGCGATTCCGTCATCGCCACCTACAAACAAGTCGTAAACGCCTGGCTCCAAACCGGCAACTGTAAAGTAACCGTCTTTCTTAACTGCGGCCGTTCCTACAACTTCGCCGTTCTTTAAGACATGAGCAACGGAACCCGAAAGGTCTTGGTCAGAGTAAACCCAGCCCGGACGTGAAACGCGGCCAACCAAGTTGCCGTTCTGCAAACGAATTCGATGTGAATCATTGAACTTTCGTGATTCCGCCAACGGGTCTTGCTGATGGTTTCGATAATAACTCAGCGAAGTCGAGGCGTCTGGAATCCAGTTAGCGTCAATCAGTTCGCGTGTCTTCTCTTCGCCAAGATTCGCGGCGTAGACAGTCAACGATGTTTGTAGACTAGCTCCAGAACCTAAAACATGCAGAGCGTAAGTTGAGAAAGCACTGTCGCTCTTCGCAACCAACGCATAAGTTCCTGGGGCAATCCCAGCGAACGCAAAACCACCGTCTTGGTTGGTGATGGCCTGGGCAACTTGTTTGCCGTCGAGTATCAACGCGACTGAGACATCTGCAAGGCTTTCTAGTTCGCCAGCGGAGTTTAGTCCGTTCACTTTACCTTCGAGTGCGCCTGCCGCATTGAGGCTTACCCACTCGCGTTGTTGCAATGTGTTAATAAATTCAGGCGCGGCAACGCTTACAGGGGCGCTCGAAACTGCTTCTTGAGCAGGAGCGCTGACCCCGGTCGCATGTAAAACGACAAGCATCAAGCAATATTTTGTTAACGTGCGCAGCATTTTTACCTCTGGATGTAACATGGGCTAAAGCGTGGTTAAATTTACGCAACCCGCTCACTTGACCTAGCTTAAACACCGATGCACGTTAGGTCAATAAAAAGATGGCGTCAAAATCCGAAATTTCGGCAAACGTCCTAAACGTGATGCACCCCCTAAAGGGGCAGGTCTCGCATGCGGATTGACCAGCATCGCCAACTAGGCTTTGTCCAGATTGCATTTTTGGGTTGGACTCAAGCATTGGTTTGGTCCTATCAGCCGGAACGCGTTAGAGAGCGTCCCGCTTAAAAACCTCGGGAAAACGCGATTTTTCAAGCGACT
>JANNNN010000748.1:0-8175 GCA_031398555.1 Planctomycetia bacterium
CTCTTCCGACTCCATGGTGTAGGCTTGGACGGTAAACACATTACTAAGCGCTTCTAGAATGACTTCGTGGAAGCCTCCATTCTGATGTAGCATTGAGCGAGCGATGCTGCGTACCCGGCCATTAAACCAATACACTACTAACACCAGCATCGGTGCCAAAAGTGCGCTCAGTAGCAGCAGTCGCCAGTAGATCAGTGCCGCTCCTATCAAACAAGCAACGATGCGGAGTGGTTCCCGAATCGCCAATCCGAAAAACGCGATCAAGCCGTTGGTAAGTGTATCGGCTGTGTTGGCTATCCCAGCCAGCAGACCGCTGGTGCCATAGCTTTGATAAGTGTTGCGATCAAAGGCCAACGCTTGGTCAAAAACGCGAAGTCGAATAGAGCGTGCGATCGTCGTAGAGACTCGTCCGACCAAAAGGTCATTGGCCAACAACAACAGGTGCCTTACGACGGTACTGGCGAGCATAATTCCCATGATCCAGCAAATCGTAATGAATGGATCTGCGGGCAAATACTTCACAGCTAAATTCAATCTCCAGCGCTGCCAAGCCAACATGGACTCGACGCTTTTGACTTCGGCCTCCAGATGTTTGATTTCGTCGTTTACGGTGAACTGGTCAACGTTGGGTTGACCTGACCGCTCTTTTGCGGCGACGAGATTCTGTTGGTTAGCGGCCAATGTCGCCGCTATTTCGTCGGCAGTTTTGGCAAGTTGCTTCTGCATTGAGTTGCCTTGAAGCGTCATATCAATGACCGGCAACATCGCCCCAATATTTACGCTCCATAAAGTCGCCACACCCAGTGAGCAGATTGTCGCCAGTACGAGCAACGGCCAGTGATGGAACGAATCACGGATCGCTAGACCAAATTTCTTCATCTTAAATTCTATAAAGTGAATAGTGCCATTCGAGTTGTCGAGTCGGACGGATGCGCGTCGCACTGATTGCAGCAGAGTATTCTGCTAGAAACTGTTTGCGGTCGCATCGAGCCCGTAGTCGGCTGTCGGGTCCAGGGGAAAGAACATGCCAGCAACTTTGTGGGCAATAATTTTTATGAACATATTGCGAAACTTGGTTTCTGAAGTATCCGCGATGGTGGCGCTGTCTTTGGGGAAGGTGAAATCTGGTACCTGCTTGCGAAAAACGATCGCTCCGTCGTCGGCGATATCGTAAACAGTCACTCCGACATCGCATCGCCCGCGGTACAGCGTGGGGCCGTCTTTGACTCTAAGTTTTGAAAGGTCGATGGCGAGTAACTTGTCGGCTTTAACTGCCCTACCGATTTCCACATAATCGGATTCAACCGTCCCATGGACATCTAACCATTGTTCAATTTCTTGGGGGCGGACGAGGTCAATTTTTTTCACGTTCTGCTTGAGAGCAGTGTGAACATAGCTAGTCACGATGGCAGTGGTTGCGTCACTGCTCAGGCCCTGGTCGGTTCCGCAAACTACTGCGACGCGTTGCTCTTTAAAGCCATCGTACTCAGCGGGAATTTCATTTCCGCGGATCGCGTTGATCCAGTTTGCCGCGAGTTTCACGCAACCTGTCGAGCCACTTAGGAGGACAGCACATAGCAAAAGACTTAGCAGCATGGCCGTCGAGCCATTGGATCGTATTTGCTTCTTCGCCTTCAATCCGATGACAATTCGATTTCGCATCCTGCGTTCCTTGCATTGGTGCTACGAGTATAAACGCCATAACCATTGTGTAATGGCAATCGCTAGCGGTGTCAGAATCGAAATACCCAGCGCCACTGAAAACCCACCGACGCACGTAGATCGTCCTCGCCAACTGAAATAGCAACTTACCGGTATATACGCCAGAGCGATTATTGTACCCCAGACCTCTGGCAGACCTCCGCAGTTCATTCGCGCCGCCTCGAGAAACTCGCCGTGGGTCGTCAGACTCTGAAATGGTCGTCCACAAGAGTGGATGGAGCATTGAGCCACAGCAGGAAAATAGCCTAAACCGCATTCAAAGATAGAATAGGTAATTCCAAGGAGCAGAATTCGGATGGGGTCCGGAAGGTACCCTATGGGTTCCGGTCGGCGTCCGAGAAGGACGCTCTTCGAAATAGAGGGGGGTAAAAGCGGAAAACCAGCAAAAACCCTAGCAAGAAACGCAAAACGCCTGGGTCTGAGTTAACAGCTCCAGACGCTAAGTTCTGTGGCGTCGGTTTCCGCGATGGGAAACGTTAGCTCTCCGTACACAACGCTCTCCCGGAATAGTTCCGTGTTTTTCGAAACCACTAAGTTGTTTGAGTTCGATGACTTAGCGATTCCAGTCCTGTTCGGAAGATGCAATCTCCTTGCATTCCTATGTACATGTTGCAATTATCTGGAGCGCATTAATTGCCATCGCGTCGCGAACCCTGGCGGAAGGCAATCAATTACATCGGGAAATCCAGCGTTACAAGCACTTGTGCGAATATATCAATGGCGAATGAGGATGCGTGCAATTCTAAAGGTCAATAAAATCGCAACTTCTTGGGATCGCGACCGTGTAGCGATTCGCGGAATTCTATACTCAGGAATAAGCCTCCCGCAACTAAGACGGTCATGTTTTGATCAAGAGCTATCCGTTGGGAAAGTGTAACAGCCTCTTCTATGTTGGCCGTTTCCCAGACATCAACCTCTGGGGCTAACTTGCGAACGATAGAAGCAATTCGCTCTACCCTCTCTCCTCGGTGATATGCTCTGGTGCAAACGACGGCGTTCGCGGCCGGTACTAAGATCGACAAAATATCCTCTACAGCTTTGTTGTCCGAGACACCCGTTACCAATAATATTTCTCGTTGTGACAAGAAGTGTTTAACAGACTCTACCAGTCGAAAGCAGGCGTCGGGTGTATGGCAAACGTCGATGACAATCACTGGCTTGTCAGAGATCGTTTCGAATCTTCCCGGCCATTTGGCTTTTCTAAGGCCATTTATGATCGCCAATTCCAAGGCTTCTGGATTGACTGTCGGACGATTTGCAGAAAGCCAAAGTTTTGCCAACGTACTAGCGATTGCAATATTGTCCAGTTGAAAGGTGCCGACAAGTGCGGTCTCCGACGAAAAGTGTCTACTTCCATGAGTCAGCTCGACGGTCATTTTTCCTGGTGAGCTACTATGTTGCGAAGTTACAACAAAATACGATCTAGCATCAATAAGTTGTATTTTTCTAAGTTTGCAATATGAGTTTAGTTTTTCCCAAAGAACAGGGTCATTCTTCACACTTACTACGATACCGCCGTCTGGGCATAAGTCGATTTTGTCGTACCCAATCAATTCCTTACTATCACCTAGGAGTCCGGTATGCTCGAGATCTATGGATGTCAGGGCCACAAGATTACCGGGAAATATCCTAGTTGGATCGAACCTCCCGCCTATACCAGCTTCGACGATCCCGAGTGATATGTTGGTTTCCTGAAAGGCTCGAATGCACATCAATGTTAGCATTTCAAACGACCCAAAGCGATTGTTGCGTAGATCAGGCTTCCGTTCCTCAATTCTTTGCGTTGTCCAACGATAGCAGGTGTCGAATTGGGAGTTGGAAATTTCTTGGTCACCAATCAGAATTCTCTCATTGATTCTTTCCAAATGTGGCGAAGTATATCTACCACAATGGATGTCAAGCTCGCACAGAATCGTGTGTAAAATGGAAGTGACGCTTCCCTTGCCATTGGAGCCCGTGATGCGAATGGTGTCGAATTTATTCCACCAAGAGGATTCTGTGACGTGTTGCAGGGCTAGGCTTAAGCGGTGGAATCCAGGGCCATCACCGGCTTTCGGCATGGATAGGATTTCGTCTAAGCAAGTTGGTAAGGGGTGGTTCATTGTTTAATTAACCCTAGGGTATCGGTCGACAAAGACGTTTCGTCGGCTGAGTTCGTTGCGAATACGGCCAACCAGAAACAGTGAACCGGTAACGAGAATCTTGGCTCGTTTTGTTTCTCGTTGTTGCAGAAAGTGTTCTACACATTGATCAGGACTCTCAAACGTTCCCACTAACTGCGTTTTCGAATTCACTAACGGTATTAACCGATTGGTCGAAACGGCTTTGGGGAATCCACTTACGAATCCGATGGGCACTCCGGTGTCTACTACTAACCGTACGAACTCAGAGTAGTCATGGGGTTCAGTAGCTCCCAGAATGGCAATGAGCTCTCGGCGTGCAAACTGGCGTGTCGTGAGTTCGATTAGTGCTTTCATAGAAGCGACATTGTGGGCAACATCCAACAGCCAGGAAGGCGACCCCTCGATGAACTCGAAACGCCCAGGCAAGAAGGCATCTTCGACGCCAAACACTGCTGAATCAGTAACGAGCCCCATTTCGATCAAGACCTTGGTAGCTGACCATACTGTGGCAAAATTCGCGAGTTGATGATGACCGGGAAATCGCAAAGTGATCGAGCGCTGATCGAGCTGATTCCTAAACTTAACGGTTTGACCGCCGCGGAATTCATCTTCCAATGAAAGATCGTCCATTGAAGCCTGTACGAGTCTGGCACCCCGGCGAGCGCATTCGCGCTGGACGACAATTCGGGCTTCATCCACCACTCCTGCCCCTGAAACCAAGGTTGAACCAGGGCGCACGATTCCGGCTTTATCGATAGCAATTGCTTCGATGCTGTCACCAAGAATGTCCTGGTGATCGAATTCGACAGAAGTCAATATAGACAGGACAGACGGCAACATGGAGGAAGCGTCATTGCTTCCCCCTACTGCAGCTTCAATGACGAAAACATTGACACCCTGCTCTTTAAAAATAGAGCCAGCGATAATCAATATCGATTCGTAAAGCGATGGCAAGGCAACAGGCCCGTACTTTTCGACGAACTCTTTTAGTCTCTTCCACATTTTTCGAGTATGCAGTTCGAGTAAGTGGTTAGATACGTTGGAACCACTGATTCTTATGCGTTCACAGAATGAAGAGAGATGTGGCTTCATACAAACGCCTGGAACCATCCCACCACGAAGCAGCACCGATTCGAGCATCGAACAGACGGTCCCTTTTCCCGAGGTGCCTGCCACGGTAATGATGGGAATCTGATCGTTCAGTATGTCTCGAAAGCTCTCGAGCAACAGCGCCATTCGATGATTTCGGGCTTCTCTACCCGGCACACGTTTCAGGCACCAATTCATCAGCTCAGGGAGGATAGTATGCGTATCTTGCAAATCTTCCATCGCTACCTCATGGGACCCAAGTAACAGGTCATACACAATTTACTTCTCTCCACTTTCAATTCGCTCTAGTCTTTTGCCGTATCTGATTGAATCACTCTTCATCGCGACAGATTCTAAGTTTCATTTCGATTCATTTCTTTCGGCAGTTGGCAAACGACGCTATTGGCCAACATAGAATTGGCCGGGTGGGTAGTAGCCAAGCGGAGGACTCAGATTCACTCTCCACATTCAACTTTCCGAATCGAATTCCATGCCGCTCTGGGAGTCTGTTAGTTAGCACACTTGCTTCTATTGGTGCAATTGTCACTTCCTAATTGCATTGAGGCGATTCCACAGTTCACTCGCCATAAACACAGTGCCTGTGATGCAAAGGGCGTGGTTAGATGAAGACTCTTCCAACGCAATCCGTAAGGCTTCGTGAGGATCTTGGATGAATCTAACGGGTAGCCGGCAGGAATTGGCTGCAATCGCAGCCCGTAATTCGTCCTCCGAAGCGCTGCGTTTAGAATCCGAATAGGTCGTCAAGATAATTGAACCAAAGAGAGGCGTTAATTGTCGCAATACCCCCGCAATGTCCTTGTCGCGGCTGCTTGCATAAATGAGAGTCCACTTCGCAGGCCCGCCGCTGGTCCCCTGAATTGTTCTTAGGGATTGCGCCAACGCGATTGCGGAAGATGTGTTATGCGCGCAATCTAGGATTATATGCGGATTCGTGCTCACTATCTCGACCCTAGCGGGACATTGAACGCACGACAAGGCATCAACTACGTCGACAGTTGAAATGGAATAGCCAAGATCCTGAAGCACTTCAACAGTGGCGATAGCGACTGAAGCATTGCACGCCTGATGCTCGCCAATCATCGCCAACCTTACGGATGGCCAAACTTGCTTTTTTGTTGAAACCATCACAGAGGTACTTGGAATACTCGAATGTGCATTGGTAACGGTTTGATACTTGTACGAAAAATCCGATCCTAAAATGCTCAAACGCGACTCATGCTCGTGGCACCGCTGCTTCACAATCCGAAGGGCTTCATCGGATTTGATGCCGGTTACTGTTGGCCGACCATACTTGATAATGCCTGCCTTTTCTGATGCGATAGCTGCGAGTGTATTTCCAAGTTGTTTGACGTGATCAAAACCTATGTTGGTGATCACAGATACCATAGGGGTGCAAACGTTTGTTGAGTCTACTCTTCCACCCATTCCAACTTCGATGATAGCTACATCGACGCGCATAAGTTTAAAGTAGAGGAAGGCGAGCGCAGTCGAAACATCGAAATGGCTCGGTGTGGGATTGCACACCTTTCCGGACTGATACGCTTGAGCCCGAATTTGTAGTACAATTTCGGAAAGTACTTCGATACGAATTGGTCGGCAGTTCACCCGGAACCGGTCTGTAAAGTCGACTATGTGCGGTGAGGTGTATAGCCCGGTACTATAACCGGCCTTGCTTAAGATACTCTCAAGCATGCTTGCGACTGAGCCCTTACCCTTAGTTCCAGCGATATGTATGATCTTTAGATCGTGGTGGGGATCTCCAAGTGATGCCAATAGGGATTTTACAGGCTCTAGAGAAAGTTGCCTCGCGGTCGGTACAGTTGTTTTCTCAAAATTCACTAATTCAGATAGAAACGTGTAAGCTTCATCGATAACATTCATTGGTTTCGCTAATGATTACTGAATTTGTTTGAAGCTAGTCCGCATCGGGTTGTGGGTCTGGAAGACCACGACGACGAATTTCAATGAAAAGAATTCCAACTGCACCAATGGGTCCATTTTCGCTTGCATTCCAGAATGCATCGTAAAGTTCCTTAACCGTAAGCTGCTGCAGATCAATTCCGAGGCTATCGCCACCAGTAGTGCTGGATAGGTTTTCACCTTGATCGTCTGGCATCGAAAATCTCGCTTTGGGGCAATCAAATTTTCGACCTCGCGGATTGTGAGCCGTGTTCGTGCATTAGTCAAACGGGGGGAGGGGTGCATTCCGTGGCCAACAGATTGTAACGAAGGAGTTTGCGGATTCCAAGATAGGTTGCTTTCATTTGGTGGCAGGTGTGATGTCCGCGCGCACCCGGAAGGGTGGTTCAGTGCGTATGGTTCCCTGTTCGTGGTTAGATGCTCAGCACTCGCAAATCCTGTTTTGCAAACGGACTTTCTCAAGCGATCAGGAGTTGTAAGTCGATTAGAGATCTGGTCCAAGCTTGCTTCTAAGCGACGAACCGCCTAATGCGGACCCGCATGCTAGGAGTTCAAAAGCTGTACGATCTCCTAGGTGGTGTGGCAGGGGCTCCGGAGCAATCCGGGCCCCTATGCCGATCGACTGTTACCCGCCGTTGTCAACCTTGGCTTCAATTGCACGGACCGACCGATCCACCAGGGCTGCTGCTCCAGTATGGTGAGCATTCACAACCGAATCAACAATTGCGATCACCTCGCCGCGACGAGAGATCGTGCATTTCAAAACGCCTCATCTCGCGGCTGAGGTGCATCGCTTGGTTCAAGTAAGCCGCTGCGCGGCAGTTTGAATTGATCGACCATCGGTAAATTGTAGTCTTTTAAATCATCGTTGTCGTTTGGCAATCATCCTTGATTGCACAAGTCCAGTGCAGTTTTCTGTATCGCTTTTCGGCGAACGCTGTCGCTGGTCTTGGTTCAAGGAGCATGATTATGTCAAGTGATTCGAATCCGTCTTGTCCAGTCATCGCACGTTATGCTGAGGATCTCAAGCTTAATGGTAAGCGTCCGAGAACTCAGCAGTCGTACTGCCGACACGCTCGCAAGTTTGCGGAGCTCCTAGGACATTCTCCCGACTTGGCGACCGAGGATCAGTTTCGCAACTATCTGCTCTATTTAGTTGATTGAGATGGTGCCGATTCTACGGACACTTGAGACTCTTAGTTCAGCGGAGCAGTTTTGCTTCGAATTGACTTGGCGACAGATAGCCGATCGATGAGTGTTTTCGATCAGCATTGTAGTAATCGATGAACTGCGAGATTTC
>JANNNN010000754.1:0-1908 GCA_031398555.1 Planctomycetia bacterium
CTTGGATTCGGCAAAGTCCTTTTCTGTGAACTCTCGACCGCGGAAGTCCGTCAATTGAAAATTTTCAAGCTTCCGTCCGACACTGCTCGGACTGGGTTTTTCCGACTTAGCTTTGCCAGTGTCCGCCGCATGAAGGGGCAGTAACAAGATGACGGAAATTCCGCAAAATACGGCAAAAGGTAACGCCAAGAACCGAATCAATCGCCAATCTCGCAGCATATTTCACCTCGCAAAAATAACTCAGTGTCCAAATAGTTCGAATTTTACCCTTCGTACCAACCCAGGTTCGTCGATGATGTTCTGGTCTTGGCATAATCGCAATGCCTGCTAGGGAAAATAATCGTCCTCCGGCGAACGCCGGCGAATCCGCGACAGACGATTTAATTGCATTTATATAAACACACGGACTCTCGGTAGCACTTTAACCCTAATCGTAGGGCATACTACTTGGCTTTACGACCATGGCCGCATGTTTTTACCGTCTTCTCTTGCTAAGATAAGAACCCGTAGTTTCCTTCCTTGAACTCCCACCTGAGGTAATAGTATGCGACTTAGAAGTTTTATTGGACAATTTGTCCTAGCCGCTGGATTGAGCCTGACACCGACAACAGTGCTCGTCGCCGAAGTCAGTGTTCCGAACATTTTTAGCGACCATATGGTCTTGCAGCGTGAGCAGAAGAATCGCGTTTGGGGCAAAGCAGCAGCCAATGAAAAAGTAACCGTCACCATCGCGGGTCAGAGCAAAGATGCGACCGCCAACGCCAGTGGAATGTGGCAAGTCGAATTGGATCCATTACCGGCCGGCGGTCCTCATGAATTGGTCATTAAGGGTTCGAACGAGATCAAGATCGGCGACATTCTCGTTGGCGAAGTCTGGATCTGCTCAGGCCAGTCCAATATGCAATGGGTCGTTAACAATTCGACCAATGCAGACCTGGAAAAACTGAGTGCGAACAACCCTAAATTGCGAATGATCAATTTTCCACAAGTCGGCACGCAAGACCCACTTTGGGAACATAAGTCCGCGCAGTGGAAACTAACGACACCCGAAAACGTCGGCGGATTTTCCGCAGTCGGCTATTTCTTCGGCCGACAAATTCAAGAGACAATCAACGTGCCCGTCGGTTTGATCAACAACGCTTGGGGCGGTTCGGCTTGCGAAGCCTGGATCAATCGCGACGTGCTTTCTGCCGATGCCAAATATCAGCCCATGATGGATGGCTGGAAAGCCAACGAAGCTGATTTCCAAACGCTGTCGGCGAAATCCGATTTAACCGACGATGAAAAGAAAATGCTTGAAGGTCTCAAAGGTAGGATGAAAGGCAATCAGCGCCCAGCCAACATTTACAACGGTGTGCTCAAATCGCATCTTGGTTACGGTATTCGCGGAGCGATCTGGTATCAAGGCGAATCGAACGCCAGTCGTGCTTATCAATACCGCGATCTGTTCCCACTGATGATCGACAACTGGCGCAAAGAATGGAAGCAAGGCGACTTCCCATTCTACTGGGTCCAGTTGGCGGACCATCACGATGAAAAGCCAGAGCCTGCCGAAAGCGATTGGGCAGAACTGCGCGAAGCTCAAACGATGACCATGGCAAAATTGCCTCACACTGGTGAAGCGGTCATCATCGACCTCGGTGAAGGCAAAGACATTCATCCCATGAACAAATACGATGTCGGCCTCCGTCTGGCGCGTTGGGCTTTGGCGAACGAATACAAAGTCGACGTTCCTTTCCATAGCCCCCAGTACAAAGCGATGGAAAAAGCTGGCAAGTCAATCGTACTGAGCTTTGAACATGTCGCCGGTGGCTGGCGTTTGTTTGATACGAAAGAACCGCGTGGCTTCGCTATCTCCGGCGAAGACAAGAAGTTCGTCTGGGCCAATGCAAAAGTTAAGCCTGACGG
>JANNNN010000782.1:0-5824 GCA_031398555.1 Planctomycetia bacterium
CCAGTACTCGTGGCGCTCGTCAACAGCAAAGACGTTCAAGGCAATACCAATGTGTCCTCGCGAGTCGCTGTTTTGGCCGAGCATATTGCGCGTTCAAATCCCACTGCCGAAAAAATTGCCCAGCTGCTAGATCTCGATGCCAACTCAACGCTGACCGTTGCAGCTTGGGAAGGCTTGGCTCGCGGTTGGCCCAAGGATCTGACGCTCACCCTGTCGGAAGAAGCACAGAAAAAATTCCGCGATCGATTCCTTGCCGATTCGACGAGCATCGAATGCAAAGCCGCGGTTCTATCAGTCGCTGATAAGTGGTCCATCCGCGATCTTGATCACAGCGTTGCATCCATTCAGGGAAGTCTGTTTGATGTTGCGTTAGATAATGCGGCCGATGGCGACAAGCGATTGAGTGCCTGGGGACAGGCCATTCGGTTGTCCCCAACTAGCGGTCGAATTCTAGATGCCACCGAGAAATTCTTTACACCGCAGTTGTCGCCCGAAATCGGCAACAAAGCGATGGATGCATTGCAAGTCGCGCGAGTCGATGGGCTCGCCGATCAGTTGCTCACCGCCCGTCGTAGGCTCGGACCAAGTCTCGCTAGTAGTGTGCTTCGGCTGCTGCTCAATCGAGCCGAAACGACCACGGTTTTGCTAGATGCGATTGAGAAAGGGCAGATTCAATTCACCGATTTACAGTTAGACCAACGTCAAGCCATTCTCAATCACCCTGACCGTGCGATCGCTCGCCGTGCGGGTGAATTGATGAAAGCTCGTGGTGCCATGGTCGCCAGCAATCGACAAGCACTCGTCGACGAATGGACGCCGGTAACCGAGATGAAGGGCAACCTTGAAAATGGTGTTGCGATGTACAAAAAGCACTGTGCTCAATGCCACAAGCATGGCGAACTCGGTGTTGCCATTGGCCCAAACTTGACCGGCATGGCCGTGCATCCTAAGCATGAGATTTTGATGAACGTGCTCGACCCATCGCGAAGCGTGGAGAGCAATTTTAGAACCTACCAGGTTCTTACGCTCGATGGCAAAGTGATCAACGGAATGTTAGCGGGTGAATCGGCCAATTCGATTCGTATGATCAATGCCCAAGGCAAAGAAGAACAAGTCCTTCGCGCTGACATCGAAGAGATGAACGCGTCCGTCAAGTCACTGATGCCTGAAGGATTTGAAGCATCCATCAGCAAGCAAGAGATGGCTGACCTGCTGGCCTTCTTGAATAATCGCGGCCGCTACACGCCGATGACGTTGTCGACAGCGGCAACGTTGAGCGGTGCGAAGGGGTTGCCTGGTTTTCGAGGCGCTGCCGGCGATAAATTCGAGTTCAAGAGCTATGGCACTCTCGAAATTGAGGGGGTTCCCTTCGAGATCCAAGATCCCCAAGAAGGGCGTGTGGCGAATATAATTGCGTTGCAAGGTGCAAGTCGCGGCCCCGGTGGCCCCGCAATGCTGCCTTCATCAACTAGCTTGGCTTGTTCAGGTAATGTGTCCTCCATTCATCTACTCGGCGCTGTTGCCGCCTTCGGTCCACCGAATACCAATGCCGCGGCATGCGTAATTGTGCGATGCAATTTTGAAGATGGGACTAAGGAAGACCATGCGCTGGTCAATGGAAAGCACCTTGCCACTTACCGTGAAAAGGTAGACGTGCCTGAATCAAAATTTGCTATCGATGCAAATGGGAAACAGGTCCGCTACCTAAAAATTCTGCTGACCAACAACAAACCGCTGAAGAGCATCGAGTTTGTCAAAGGTGAAGACTTTTCATTTCCATTGATCTTTGCAGTCACCGTTGAGTCAGCGGAAAATGGCGGGCATTAGAAATGAATGGCGAACAGTTAATGCGAACTCGTAAAGTTGGCGACTTTGCAACCGAGGATTTTTATGGCCACACGTGCGAAGTAGAAATGAAGATAGTGCGCTCCAAGTCGAGCCTGGGAACGAGTTAAACGAGATGACGAAAACCCAACTTGGGAAAGAGCTGTATGTTTACCGTTCGGGTTGCAGCACTCCAGTGTTCATGTAGGCGGTAAATGAGATGGTGATCTTGAACGCAAGAAAAAACTTTTTTTCGCTCACTGGTGTGACACTGCTCGCCGTTGCGTGGACACACGGACTTGCTGGTGTAAGTTGTGCGCAGCAACCCTCCGCTTCAGTTGGCGACTTTCTAAAATCACATTGTCTGGATTGCCACAGCGATACTACACAAGAGCATTCGCTGGACATTACCACTTTGAAATGGGACTCCGGTAGTGATCTTCAAAAACTCGTTCGAATGTACGAACGTGTTCTCGACGGCGAAATGCCTCCCAAGTCTGAGCCTGTTGTGCCTGCGGAATCCAAAGAAAAGTTTTTGGCTGAACTTTCAAGTGATCTGAATCTCTGGGACAAAAAGCGGATCAAACGTGACGGTCGAGCCATGAAAAGAAGGCTCAACCGATACGAGTATGAAAACACCTTGCGAGATCTACTGAACTTGCCATGGATTCAAGTACGCGACATGCTCCCGGAGGACGGCGAGTTGTACCGTTTCAACAAAGTGGGAGAAGCGCTAGATGTTTCCCATGTGCAATTGTCTCGCTACATGAGCGCCGCCGACTATGCACTTCAACAAGCGATGATCGTAAAATTTGAGCGCCCAGAGCGGATTGCAAAGCGATACTACGCGCGGGATGAACTATCGCTTGTTGGCAACTTCTTGCCTCGCGAAAATGGGACTTTACCCGATCGCCTTTCGTTTCCAGTCTTGGATTCCCATGCACAGCCGGATGTACGAAGTGGCAAATCCCCAAAGTCTTCACCCGAAACTCGCGAACAAGAAGCGGTCGGTCGGGTCTCGAGCATCTTCAGCGACGCAGGCGGCTATAGCTGGGGCCAGTTCCGAGTGCCAGCATCAGGTAAATACAAACTGCGATTCAAAGGCTATTCAATTTGGGTCAGCGGTGGTGGCATTGGCCGGTGGTTCTACGAAGGGTTTGGCGATGAGAAAGCGCCCGTCTATTACCTTCCACTTTGGCACAGGCCTAACGCGGATGAAGTGTGGCCGGGGCGTCGTCCAGAACCTATGGGCGCGTACGCGCAAAGCTCTGGAAAGAGCCGCTCGATTGGGCAGTTTGATTTTGGCATAGAGCCAACCGAGTGCGAAATCGAAGCCACGCTGGTCGCCAACGAAGTGGTTCAAACCGATGGACTCAGACTGTTCCGTACGCGCGTCAACGGAACGGATGAGCAATACGTGAATCCGCTCGCAACTAAAGCAGGAATGCCAGGATATGCCATTCAATGGATGGAAGCCGACGGTCCTATCGATGATGACGAGACTAACTCGGGTTATAAGCTACTGTTCGATGACCTGCCGCTTTCACGCATCGATATGAACTCAACCCATGGACTGGTGATTCAGATCCCTGCTAAAGCGACGCCTCCATCGGCTGGCCCGCCCGATGCACCCTCTGATAGTCCTCGCACTCCGGTCGGTAGCCCGGGTGGTAGTCCGGGCGGTAATCCGGGCTCACCTGGATCACAGAGATCTCCCAGCGTAGGCCCCGCAGGTGGACCACGGCCCGCGGGAGCACCACGGCCCGGTGGACCACGACGTGGGTTGGGTGCACCGCGTCTTACGGATGTTCGTGTGGAAGTCGTGACCGCCGCGCCGCACGAAGATGCAAAACGCTTGCTGCATCGATTCATGGACAGAGCCTATCAACGCGAAGTCGAACCGCAACACTTTGAACGTTTTCTAAAGCTATTTGATCATCAGTATGATCAAGGAGTCGGCTTCGCTAGCGCAATGCTATCGGTTTATACAGCGGTGCTGGCATCGCCAGGACTCGTTTTCTTGGATGAACAACCAGGGCAGCTGGATGATAGCGCGATCGCCACGAGATTGGGTTTGTTTCTATGGAATTCGGAACCCGATAGTATTCTTCGAAATCTGGCGGGAGGCGAAAAACTTCGCAATCCAAAAATTCTTCGGGAACAGGTCGAACGCATGCTTGATGATCCGAAATCGAGCCGATTTGTTGAAGCGTTCACCGACTATTGGCTAGACCTGCGTAAGGTCGATGACACTTCGCCATCCACTGCACTCTATAACGACTACGAACTGGACGAGCCGCTGAAATTAGCGGCCATCGAAGAGACGCGTTTGTTTGTAGCGAAAGTGATCGCCGCCGATCTGCCAGCCAGCAACATTGTCGACTCCGATTTTACATACCTCAACGAACGTTTGGCGAATCATTACGGGATTGCAAACGTTCATGGTGCTCAGATGCGGCACGTCGCATTGCCGAGCGACAGTCTGCGCGGGGGATTAATGACCCAAGCCAGTGTTCTCAAAGTTACAGCCAACGGAACAACCACTTCGCCCGTTGTCCGCGGCAATTGGATTACGGAACGCATACTTGGTGTTCGCATAGCACCGCCTCCATCGGTACCTGCCGTTGAACCTGATATTCGCGGTTCGGTAACGATTCGGCAGCAACTTGAAAAGCATCGTTCCGATGCAAGCTGCGCAGCGTGTCATTCGAAGATCGATCCACCTGGATTTGCGCTCGAAGCCTTTGACGTCATGGGAGGCCTTCGCGACCGATATCGTGCCGTCAGTGAAAACGTACCGCCTGAAAAAGGTGTCGGCATGAACGGTCAAGCCTTTACCTTTCATTTCGGCTTGCCAGTTGACTGTGCCGGCTCATTGTCAGATGGAAAGAGCTTTCAGAATGTTCGTGAGCTCAAGCAAATTTTGTTGCGCGATGAAAAATCTCTGGCGCGCAATTTGGCTTGTCAGTTATCGATCTATGCAAGCGGAGCCTCGATTTCATTCTCAGATCGCGAATCGATTGAACAGATATTAAATCGAACGACTGTGAATCGCTGGGGGGTGCGAAGCATCATTCATGCGATCGTTCAGAGTGACCTTTTCCTAAGTAAGTGAAGAGTCGAAATTTGCAAAGCGGAAGTGAAGCGGCAACCAACATGAGCAGATTACCAAAAAGCATGATCGCTCGACGCAATTTCTTGCGAGCCAGCGGTGTTTTAGTCGCGCTTCCTTGGCTTGAGTCGGTCGCGACTAGTCTTGCGATCGCTCAAGATGCAAATCAAGTCAAATTGCGGCCCAGGCGATTCTTGGGCATCTGCAACAACCTGGGTTTACTTCCGGATGAATTTTTCCCCAAACAAGCTGGCCGCGATTATGTAGCCTCACCCTATCTAAGCCTTTTACAAAAACACCGCGAAGACTTTACTGTCTTTAGCGGGGTCTCGCATCCGAATGTGGACGGTGGTCATCCGTCAGACATCAGCTTTTTAACGGCGGCCCCTCATCCGGCCAGCAGCTCGTTTCGCAACTCAATTTCGCTCGACCAACACATCGCTGAACACATTGGTAACCAAACACGCTTTCCATCTTTGACGTTAGCAGTGAATTCTGGCAGCCGCAGTTTGTCTTGGACTGGAACAGGTGTTGCCATTCCGCCCGAGGAAAGTGCTGCATCGCTCTTCAAACAGCTTTTTCTGCAGGGCAATGCGGCTGAGGTAGAGACGCAGATAAGAAAACTCGACACAGGAAGAAGCATCCTCGACGCGATCGCTGACCAGACCAAGGATCTAGCACGACGCGCCAACAACCACGATCGTGGCCGTTTGGAACAGTACTTTTCAAGTGTCCGCGACCTGGAATCACGATTGCTTGCGTCTCGACAATGGGAAAGCAAAGCCAAACCAAAAATCGATGCTGAACCGCCGAGCGATCCAACGAATCCGGCACAGTATATGTCCAAAGTTCGTTTAATGTACGAATCCGTCAAGCTGGCCTTTCAGA
>JANNNN010000786.1:0-8453 GCA_031398555.1 Planctomycetia bacterium
TTCATCAAAGTGATGGGCGTCTGTAGGTACAGCCCGAGTCTAACGGGCTGTGGAGACTTGCTCGGCAGAGCCTCGTTCTCCCGTTCCATGTTGTCGGCTAACATCCTGTTGTTTGTCACCCTCGCCAACCCCAAAATCTAACGTGGACAAAGGACTAGACTAGTGCTTCACCACAATTTAATTTCAGGGTTGGCCCTGAGTGTCATAGCCACGACTATTGAGGTAGCGGAAGCCGTCAAGGCTTTGTTGATTTTATAGTAACCCGAAGCGTGCGGCTTGCTCACTTAGATGCGGAATTCGCAGGAGTGTATCGAAATCCAACGGCGGGTCGCGTCGCCACCGATCCACACTTCACCAAAACGTGACCAACCTGGATGACGAACTACAAATTGATCTTGATCGTTTAAGTACAAGTCAGAAGTGATTTCACCGTTGCCCCAAATCGGACGTTGATGAGTCATCTGTATTCGGTAAGCACGTATTGAAGGAGTCACTTTCAAAGAACGCATCACGGCTGCATAGGCAGCGTTATTAGTCGTCAACGTCATCCGTCAATACAAACCGCGAGGCAGACCGGCGACTTGCCATCAATGTTCGAGCCGCAATGCCGCGCAGCCAAGGACCAAACGGCTTCGTGCGGTCGAACTCATCCAGCCTTCGCCACGCGACGATCATCGCTTCTTGCCAGACATCGTCTAGCAAAGCATCATCGCAACCGGCCGCTCGCAGATAGGTCGTCAACATCCGCGAATTTTCGCGAACGAGAATCTCAAAAAGCTCTTTGGGTTGGACGGTCGGCGGCAAGATAAACTTTCGAGCGAAATTGGCGAAATTGCAATCTTGTTGCCCTATATTGGCGCGGCCCGAAGAATCGGGGACGCGGAAAATCACAATATCGGCAGCGAGCGGCGAATTACTTCTTTAAGGCTTCAGCCACAAAGTCGAAAATCGCTCTAGTCCCCGGATCCTCAGGTAAGCCGATGTCTTCGTTGACTTTCGAATGCGTGCTATTCATCGCCCCATGCAGTTTTACTTGAAGCCCGGCCTCTTTCAGTGCTCCGCCAAGTCGCTCAGCCTGGGCACTCGTATCCGGATGACTGCTGACGTAGAGAACCAAGAACGGCGGAATGTTTTTGTCTTTAGCAATGTGTGTCACGGCAGAAAAATTGACATGCTTGGCCGGGTCGTTACCAAATTTCTCGCGATGACCGACCTTGGCTTGCGGTTGATGATGGACGCGACGACGAGTCTCAGCGGTCTCAATGATGGCTGGCACATCGTAGGTGTCTCCATCGACTGGCACGCAGCCTTTGAGAATTGCGAACGTAAGACCTTCGGCTTTCAGGTAACGATCATCCGTACAGATTAACGCTGCCAGCTGCGCACCCGCCGAATGTCCCATCACGAAGATCCGTTTCGGATCTCCGCCACTCTCGGCGATGTGGTCATGTACCCAGTGGATTGACTTGGCGATGTCGCGAATGATCGTGCCCATTTCGACTTTGGGTAACAGCTGATAGTTTGTGGATACGAAAACAAAGCCCTTGTCAGTGAACGCCTGCGGCTTAAGCTGCACTTCGGACTTATCTCCGGCTTGCCAACCGCCGCCGTGAATCCAAAAAACGACCGGCAAATTCTTGGCGTCTTTGGGTGCGTGAATATCCAGCACTTGGCGTTCAAGAGCGGGGGCAGCATAGGGTATATCGCGCTGCACTTTTTGGCCCAATGCATGGGTGACTAGAAATAGGGTTGCGACGAGGCAGGCTAGTAGGTGTTTCATGTTCGGCTCGCGAGCTTTAAGGTTAGGTTTGAGGCAGCTAAATTTTTTTTGAATGCTTGAGTAGTAGTCTAGTCTTATCAGCCGGAAGGCGTTAGCCTCCGGTTACTTCTCCAATCGGAGGCTAACGCCTTCCGGCTGATCAGTCGCTTGCAAAATCGCGTTTTCCCTGGGTTTCTAAGCGGGACGCTCTCGTTAGCGTCCGATTGTGTTGGATGCGAGAAGAGGAACCTTCTCAAGCTTGACGCTTACAACACTAGTAGCCGAACCCGGCGCGGACCATGACGCTATCTTGCAGATCAAGATTGTCGGCAGGCGATTGTTTGTAGACGATCTCGCGCTGAAATACGTAACCGACTTCAACAAAGCCAATCCTACGACCATCACGCATCTGATCGTTGCGGCCCCACTCCAAGCCGAGAACCAATCGGATATCGTTGATGTCGATCGACTCCTTTGCCCCAGACGTTCGCTTTACGGTCCAAGCCCCGCCGCCATAATATCCGCCGACGTACCACCATGTATCCATCGTTCCAACGGTGGCTAAATAGTGCGCAAGTTTGGGCTCGGGGAAGAATAAATCAAAACGGGTCTCAGGGTTGGGTTGCCACAGTATTCCCCCGGCGGGCAGCATCTTGATTTTGTTACGGTCGAGGTAGATGGCACCCAGTTTCAGTGTGGCCGCGGGCGTCAACCGTACTCGACCGAGGGCTCTTCCCATGAAACGCAAACTCTCCGTGGTATTGGCTTCAAAATCACTGAACCAACCGACTCGAGCGCCCAACTCGGCTCCCATGATTCTTGCTGGGTCCGATTGCCAACCGGCGTCGACGAACGCCGAGTAAGCAATCGCGGGCAGGTCAGCGGCGGTATTGCGCGGCCCCTCCCATTGGTGAATTGAGAACGAAGGTAAGATGTAAACGGGCTGAGTTGAATACAAGAAATTTGGGAATGCAAAGGCCAGCGCAAGATCGCTGTCGTTGATCTGTAGGGCTTCATCGTCTTTACTGCCATAGATCCATGCGTGACGAAATCGTGGCCCTTGAAACAATCGCAATACTTGTGGATAGGCGGGCGAACCGTTGAACACCGATCCTTGCGGATTCCAATTGCCCCAAGAACCTCCTGGAGGAAGCACTAGATTGCCCGGTGGACTGAGAGTACCAGGTTGACCATAAACGGGCTGGTTACCGTTGCCGAACAAGTTGCCAAACCAACTTCCCACTCCGCTACTCTGACCATAGCCATATCCATTCTGCGGATACGCTCCGGGAAACAGGGCCGATGGACTGCTATTGGGAAACGATTGCGGTGGATACACCGTGGGGTTGTTGGCATACGGGGAAGTTCCCATTATCCCGCTTTGTCCAGCGCCGGGCAATGAAGGCGATACGCCGTTGTAACCCGGGTAGCCCGAGTTCAATGGAGCTCCATAGTTGGGGGCGGCGCCATACCCCGGGACAGCACCAGAGTTTGCCGCTGCACCATAACTAGGCGCTGCACCATAGTTTGGGGTACCGTAAGTTCCGGGTTGGCCGAGTGGCCCACCCAAGCTCGGAGGCACCGAGCCAGCGGACGCATACGGATTCGTTTGAGGGAAATTCGGTGTCGTTACTTGCCTGGCCGAATACGGATCGAACTGAGGTACAGTGGAGGGATAGACTGGATTGGGTGAATTGAGTGGTAACATCACTGGTCCACTTGAATTTCCGAGCGGAGTGGTGTTTTGGACCAGCGATCCGACCGGCCGAAGTCCGCTACCCGTTGGCGTCGGAAACTGAATGCGTTGCTGTCCAAACGCAGGCATTGAGAACGCCTGCGCGGCTAATATTGCGGATGCTAGTAGGACTTGAAATCGCATCAACCGAGCCGGTACTTTAGTTTGTGGTGCATTCGCTCGACGCAAAAAATGGTCTGAGCTAATTGCAATTCCACAGATTGTTGCTTGCCGGAGAGACTTTGGCACTGTTATGGTTGGTAACTGAGAAGGCGCTTGAAGGTCAATAGGTTTTCGCTTTTCCGGATGCAAATGCGTGCCAAACTTTAATCAAACATTGAAAAATTTAATTGCAGTCATTTGGGCCAGTCCCTACAGCTTGCTGGGGCTGCTGATCGGAACGTTGGGGTTATTGACGGGCGGGAAAGGGCGTTTGAAAGAGGGCGCCATCGAGTTTTACGGCGGCGGCACGCGATGGTTTGTTAGACGACTACCCCCGGGAATCAACACGGCTGGATTTACCTTGGGGCATGTGATTCTTGGTCAAACGGATGAAGGGCTCGACCGAGTAGCCAAGCACGAACGAATTCACGTCAAGCAATTCGAAAGATGGGGACCATTCATGGGACCCGCTTACTTGCTCGCCTCGGCGTGGATGTGGTCTATCGGCCGCAACTACTATCGCGACAATCCCTTTGAGGTCGAAGCCTACCGCGAAGCTCCCTAATGAAGTCATCGCTGTAAGCACTTTTTTGCAAGGTGCCGACATTGAATCCGGGAGAACGAGGCTCTGCCGAGCATGTCTTGGCCTAACAAGGCGACTCCACTGTACTTTTCAACTTGAACGGTTGTACGTGAGCCGTTTCGAGCAACTAGTGGAGGCCTACAGGTACAGTTAAGTCGAACTTACTTGGGAGACCTGCTCGGCAGAAGCCTCGGTCTCCCGTTCCATGTGTTCACTGGTCGAAACGCCAGATTGTCCCAATCGTAGCCGAAACAATTGGGACAATTGTTCGACTCTCAACTGCCTTTAGCGGCGCATGTAGATATTTGGTTTAGTGGGAGCGACGGGCTTGGGGCGAGCTTGAAATTGAGCGGTAGTGGATGGAGTAGCGTCAGCCACAACCGTAGAGTCGCTTAGGGTCATCGGAGGGACGCGCTGGGTGTTCAACTCGTTTGAGAGTTCCTCGAGTGCAATGGGCTCATTCGTTTTCTCGAAATTGCCCTGCGGTGGGTTTGCTCCTCGAGTCCTATTCGTTGTGAACCTACTGCCGCTTGGTCCGACACTAGCCATTTGCGGCAACTCGTAGGCTGTGGCGGACTCGCTGCCGATGCGCAGTGCTAAGCGAGAGAATTCGTCGCGGATCTGAGGTTGAACCTTGGTCAACTTGGAAGCCAGTATTTGTGCGCCTGTCGGATTGTGTTCACACACTTGCGAAATCTGAGCCAGAAACTTGGCAGATTCAACAAAGTTGTAGTCCGCTGTCTTACCAACTAGTGGTGAAAGTGTTCGCGTTAGCAAGTCGGCACCGATGTTATCAAGCTTTAGAAACACATCCATCGACCCATTGATAGTTGGCCGATTTGTGGCCGACATCGCAGTGCTACTGTAAAGCACACAAACGCAACGACCGTTGATTTGCCGCGGGGCCAGGCTGCCCTTGTAGGCGCCCGATCCATAGTAGATATGAATTTTTTCATTGCCGAATACCAGATCGCATTTACAGGTTGTGCCCACCCCATCATCGGCAGTGAAGGTGTAAGGCCCGGTTCGATTGACTTGAACTTTGGTGATGCCCATCACGTCCCAGATGTTGACGAGAACTTCTGGATAGCGAACGAGATGTTGGAACATCTGCGGATCGCAGTCGATGTTCTGCGTCGGCATGCGACGAAAGAAGCTCGGTTTGTCGATTACGTCATTAACCAAAGTTTGTGTTTCGCGATTGAGCTGTTGCATCGGAATTCGGCGGGTCGCGTCGGCCTGCGTCTCGCGGCTGGATGCGGTGTCGGTTGCGAACGGCTCAATTGCCTGTGCGCAGTTGAGGATCGCAAGCTGACCACACATGGCTATTGCAAACAACAGGGCGTTGAGCACCCGCCACGATGGCAATAGCGATCCGAATGCTGTCGATCGACAGCATGGACTAAGATTTCTTTCAAGCAGCCCTGCACGCATTAGCTGACTCGCGTATTGTTCGAAAAGTCCCCCGCCCCAGAGTTGGTTGCCAAAGCAAAAAACTCTATGGATTCCTTCGGTCGATTCGCGTTAGAAACGTCAGTACAATTGCTAAGGCCCGCATAAGTTCGCAAATGGCCTTGAGGTGTCGCCTGTAATCTGCGAAATCTTTACAGTTGGTTGAGAATATTGGCTTCGGATTTCCGTTGATTTGAAGCGTCTGAGACTCAATACCAGCAATCTAGTCCCACTCCCTTAACTTTCAGGCCACGAGAACTTGGAGTTTTCGTCAATGCCAGCAATTAATCACAAAGTCGAACATTTGAGTCTTACATTCAAGGTTCAAAACCCACAAACTGCACGCAGTATTTTGCCTGGTGGTTGGTGGTTGTGGTGTTTGCTTGGAATCGGCGTTGGACTCGGTGGTTGGCTGTTAAGCCGCGAATATCTTGCCAAAAGGCTTGGTCAGCAACTGAGTGAGTCAAAGTCACGACCTGAAGCCATGCTTGCTCTCGAAGGCTTGTTATTGCTCGATTCCACGGCAAGCCAAGCCATTGTGGCGGGACTTCAAAACGAAGACTTCACCGTTGCCCGAACGGCTTTCCGCGCAATCGAATCGCAGATAGAGCGTTGGCAAAAATTTACGCCTTCGGAAGCTAAAACAAGGATGGAATCATTGGCGTTGTCGTTACAGCAGTTGCCAGATTCGCTACCGCCGGAAAACCTTATTCTTGCAAGCAGCCTGGCGTCGCGGATGTTCACACTCTGTTTAGAACGAGACGATCAAGATCTGAAATCGACAATGCATGCTTGCGAAATAGTCATCGCCCGCGTTGGCAAAGGCCGGATCGCTAAAGCACCTGAAGAACGTGTTGCAAGTTTACCTCCGGCCGGTCTTTCATTGAGTGATAACAGTGCTGTCGTTAACGGTGCTTTAGTTAACAGCGCTGTAGAAAGTGGATCAACGAAATACGAAGAGCCGACAAGTGAATACACAATTGGTCTGTCGGATCCGTTGTCGATGCCACCTCCGCCGCTCTCTCCGAATTCTCAGTCGACCGATCGAGCACCTGTATTATTAGATAGTTCAGACAAAGCTTCGTTGCCCCTGAACGCCAGCGAAGTACTGTCATCGACGGGCGGCCGGGCCTCATTGCGATTGATTGCTACACCAATTCGGAGCTCGCAATTCAATAATCCTTCTGCGAATGTTGTTGAAACACATTCACCGATGTTGGTTCCATCGACGGATCTGCGCGACACAGAAAACATATCCCTGCCAATTAGTGATGAACCAAGTGCGAAGACACTGGCTGGAGTCGAACAACTTCCAATTGAGGAATTGGTCCGGCTACTTGCCAGTGTCCAGCCCAAACTTGCCCAGGCCGCTGCGCTGGCACTTCGTCGGCACGGCATGTCGGATAGCAAGCTCGAGTTGGCAATGGAACTGGCAACAGGAACCGAATCGCGGCGTATGGAGATCATTGCACAGTTTCCAAAACGTACCGACCTTGATCCGCGAGTCTGGTTGCTCTGGATGGCTCAGGAAGGTCAAACCGAAGTCCGCGGCCGCGCGATCGCTCAACTTAGCTCGATGCTCGATCAAGATGTGATGCGAGAATTGCGATTGCTGCTGAACCGTGAGAGAGATCCAGAAATCGCTCAATTGATTCGGAAAGTTCTCGTTTCACCGTAACGCGGTTTCACTGCTGCAGACTCCGACTGGTTGTCATGATCGACTAAGCCGGTTTGGCTGGCTCCTTTGAAAAGGCAGCTATTGCAATGTTCAGCCAACCGATGATGAAGCATAGTCCGCCGACTGGCACGATTGCCCAGTGACCCATCTCGCCAAAATAAACCATGCTGTACAAGCCGCCGCTAAAAAGGGCGATTCCTAGTAGCATGAAGAACGCGGCCAAGCTCTTCGAGGCAACTGCCCGGCGACGGGTTGAAAGTCCAAATGCCAAAAGGGCTACAACGTGAGTCAAGTGATATCGCACCGCCACGTCGCACTGATCCAACCGCTTCAATACGTCGGCCTCAGCAAGTCCCTGATTGGTCAACATGTCTTCAAGCCCATGAGCAGCATGTGCGCCAATACCTACGCCAATGGCACCCAGTATTCCGGCGACAAAAACAATCCAGCGAATCAAAATGAATGAACTTTCTATTCTGGCGCAGCGGAATCGGAAGCACGGTGGACGCGCGAAGTCGAAGGACCAGCGTCTTTGGAGACGAGTTTAAGCGCGCTTTCGATCAAGCGATCCATTGGAAACGGCTTGCGAATGTAATCGTCAACGCCCAGCAATTCCGCATACTGCTTGTGACGGTTTCCTTCATTGCCAGTGACCATAATCACGCGAACTTTGTCGTGACCATTGCGACGGAGTTGTTCGAGAACCAAAAATCCGCTGCGTTTGGGCATCATCATGTCCAAAATCAGCAAATCGGGTGTCGTGTTTTCGGCTAAAGCCAGCCCCTGGTTGCCATCGCGGGCAATAGTCACCAGAAAACCATTGGCCTCGAGCGCATAACGCATCGACTCAATGATCTCGGCGTCGTCGTCCACTAACAGCACGTGGGGCTTTTTTTCACGATTATCGGCGGGAGGTTGATCAGACATCGGTGAGATTTCAAAGTGGCGAGGTTGGGCCCGCGAAAGTCCCGAATTCCAACGAATTCAGCAACAGGTGACTTTTCAGGTCGAAGGCCAGGTACCAGTATAACTCCAATGTGACAATTCGTGGTCAAGCCATACGACTGCCCGAATGAAGCGTTTT
>JANNNN010000792.1:0-2680 GCA_031398555.1 Planctomycetia bacterium
GCATCACAATATTGCAGCTTGCATTATCCAGAGCCGACACGAATGGCGAAGGGGGTATCACCCTTGGGCTCGATTTGAACTCGCTATTACAGTGTCTGCATTTGCGCGACAGCTTCAGCGGCGATCGCCGAATCGGTGGTGTCGACCAGAACAGAGCCATCGCGGAGAACAATGTTGCGTTTAGCGTTGCGGGCGACGGCGAGGTCGTGAGTGACAAGAATGACTGTCAAATTTCGCTCGACATTCAGTCGGCGGAACAATTCGATAATCTCGCGACTGGTGCGAGTATCCAAGTTTCCGGTAGGTTCGTCGCCCATTAAAATACTTGGCTCCGAAACGAGTGCGCGAGCGATCGCAACCCGCTGTTGCTGACCGCCAGAGAGTTGGCCTGGGTGGTGATCATGTCGATCGGCCAGTCCCACTAATTGGAGCATTTCAGCGGCTTTTTCACGTCGCTTTCTTGGACTAAGGCCCTTGCCATAGAGCAGCGGGAGTTCGACGTTCTCCATTGCCGAGGTACGGGCAAGGAGATTGAAATTCTGGAAGACGAATCCGATTTCCCGATTGCGAATCCTCGCCCGCTGATCGCGAGTCATCCCCGTGACTTCTTGGCCATTCAATTGGTAACTGCCACGAGTCGGACGATCGAGGCATCCAAGCATATTCATCAGCGTCGACTTGCCGGATCCACTGGGACCAATCAACGCGGCATACTCTCCACGCTCCATTGTCAACGTCACATCGAGAAGCGCATGCACCTCAACTTCTCCCATCGTGTAGACCTTGCTGACATCTTTAAGCTCGATAAGGGACATTAAGACGAGTTCTTTATGTGGGTTGCTCCTGCCGGGTGCAACCATCAGCACAGATTTGCTATGTGACAAAACTAATGCAGCGAATCAAACTCTGACGGGTCGCGCCCGGCTGGAGCGACCCGCGGAAGTTTCACCCACTCAGTGACGCTCCGCCTGGGCTTCTATTGTAGTTGTCGAACTACCGGTTGATAGCCGTCCGAAAAACCACATCAATCCACTAGTGTAGCGGTCGGTCGATAAAGTGTTATCTTGTAGTCCCTCGCACTAAGTTCCGTTTTCCTTGAATTTGAATAGAAATAACGATCGATGAAAGTTACCGCCAGCAGCGAAGCGTCGGCTCAAATACCTTGCTCTGCCCTCGTGGTTCTGACCTTTGACGGGCCAATGTTAAGTGGATCAGCTGCCAACCTGGACGCTGCAACCGACGGTGTCCTGAGCCGGCTGTTTGAGCGAGGAGAATTTTCCGGCAAGCTTGGACGAACAGCCGTCTTTCACGACCTGCCAGGTATAAAAGCGGACTCAATATTGGTTGTCGGCGCGGGTTTGGAATCCACTTTCGACGAAGGCGCTGCGTTTCGAGTTGGCGGTGCTGCGCTGAAACGTGCGGCGGATCGAGCGAGAACCCGAGTCGTGATCGACCTCAGCGGGATGTCGGTAGACGTTTCCGCCGCTTGTGTCGCAGGGTCAATGAATGGCTGCGTTGGTCAAGATACTTTTCGAGCGGATAAGAACATCAAAGCCATCGACGAAATCGTTTGCTGCCAATCAACCGCGCAAGCAGTCAACCGTGGTGTAATTATTGGCGATGGAGTGTTGTTGACGCGAGAATTGGTGAACCTACCACCCAATTACATGTACCCGGAATCTTTCGCCAAACGAGCTGCCGCAGTAGCCGTAACGTGTGGCTTGGAATTGGAGGTATGGGACGAATTGCGTTTGCGCCGCGAGAACTGCAACGCTCTGTTAGCCGTAAACGCAGGGTCAACTCGGCCTCCGCGTTTGTTGATTTTGCGATATCGAGGTACTAACAAATCGGAGCCGCTAGCGCTGGTCGGTAAAGGTGTAACGTTCGATAGCGGCGGACTATCGCTCAAACCCACAGAGGGTATGACTACGATGAAGTGCGATATGGCTGGCGCTGCAACGGTACTCGGTACCATGCAGACGATCGCCCGTTTAAAGCTCCCGACGCCCGTTGTCGGTTTAGTTGGCCTAGTCGAAAACATGGTCAGCGGCAACTGCTTCAAGCTCGGCGATGTTGTGACGGCCCGCAGCGGCACGACAATCGAAATTCTGAATACCGACGCAGAAGGAAGGTTAGTTCTGGCCGATGTGCTCAATGTGGCTCTACAAGAAAATCCACAAGCCATCATCGATCTTGCAACGCTCACCGGCGCATGCGTTGTCGCTCTCGGTAACGATATCTCAGGCTTAATGACTAACAATGCGACACTGACGGAAAGAATCGAATCAGCGGCCACTGCCGTCGGCGAATTGGTTTGGCAATTGCCAATGCACGCACATTTCAAAGAACAAATTCAAAGTCAAGTTGCGGATATCAAAAACATTGGCGATGGTCGTTGGGGCGGGGCGATCACGGCGGCGAAGTTCCTCGAAGAGTTCGTAGCCGGTAAACCTTGGACACACATCGATATCGCTGGCCCGGCATTTGCTGACAAACCAAAGAATTATATCGATGCCGGCGCTTCAGGTTGCATGGTCCGCACACTCACTAAACTCATCGAATCGATGTAACGTTCGTGCCAAAAAAGTGTCGCCTTTCCCTCCGCGAAAGTAGTATTTCCCCACTCTTTCGCGGAGCGAAAGCGACAAACTGTCAACTTAATCTGTATAAATATTGAGGA
>JANNNN010000795.1:0-3731 GCA_031398555.1 Planctomycetia bacterium
GCTCTCGCTAGCGTCCGGTTCCGTAAACAACCGAACGCTTACGAGGTCCCGCTTAGAAATCAAAGGAAAACGCGATGTCACAGGAGACATACCAGCCGGAAATTGCGTGCAATTGGCTTGTTTTCGTCGGTCGCTCCTGCCGGGTGCGACCAGATTAACGTTGGCGGCCAAAGGTAGCACTCGGCAAGAGCGACCCACCAGATCCGGCTCACATTTTAGTTACATTGCAGGACGCTGTATCCGGTTTCTGACGAAACCAATTACGAAAATTCAAAAAGGCAAACACCATGCAACTTCCACCCGAAATCGCGCGCCGCACGTTCTTAAATCGAGCGGGTGTCAGCGTTGGCGCGATGGCCCTCGCTAACATGATTGCGGGAAAATCTCGCGGTGAGGATTCTTCAAAACGTTCGGCCGACGGTGGAACTCCGGCGACCGGTTCGATTCAGCGTTTGCATTTTCCGCCCAAAGCCAAGCGAATCATTTGGCTGTATATGGCTGGCGGCATGAGCCATTTGGACACGTTCGACTACAAACCCAAACTTGCCGCGATGGCTGGTCAACCGATGCCAGAATCGGTGACCAAAGGCCAACAGATCGCTCAACTGCAAGGCCAACAACTAAAGTGCTTTGCACCGCAGCATCCGTTCAAACGTTGGGGCAACTCGGGGCAAGAAATTTGTACCATCTGGCCTGAACTCGGATCGCGATGCGCCGACGACATGTGCATCGTTCGCTCGATGTTCACGGAAGCCATCAATCACGATCCGGCTCATACGTTTATGAACACCGGCTCGATGAATGCTGGTCGTCCAGCCATGGGTTCGTGGTTGCAATATGGCTTGGGGAGTGAGTGCGAGAACTTGCCAGGTTTCGTGGTCATGGTTTCAACGGGCAAGTTTGGTCAAAAGCAACCGATCGCCGCGCGTCAATGGCATTCTGGTTTCCTGCCCAGCAAGTATCAAGGTGTCGAGTTTCGCAGTACCGGCGATCCTGTCCTCTATGTCAGCAATCCCGCTGGCGTGAATGCTGGACGTCAGCGTGATATTGTCGACACCGTTCAAGCGCTCAATCGAATCGAGCAGGCGGCGGTTGGCGACGCTGAGATTGCGACGCGGATCAGCCAATATGAAATAGCGTTTCGGATGCAGTCAAGTGTTCCGGAGTTGATGAACGTTAGCGACGAGCCGGCGCGGATACTTGACATGTACGGGACAAAAGGTGGCGATGGTTCATTCGGCGCCAATTGCTTGTTAGCCCGTCGTTTGGCGGAGCGAGGCGTCCGCTTTATTCAGTTGTATCATCGCGACTGGGACCATCATGGTTCGATCAAAGAGCACATCGCTGGCACCGCAGCCGAAGTTGACCGCGGCGCTGCGGCTTTGCTGACCGATTTAAAAGAGCGCGGGATGCTCGACGATACGATTGTCGTGTTCGGCTCTGAGTTTGGTCGCACGCCGATGGCGCAAGGCAACGGGCGCGATCATCACTTGGCGGGTTTCACAATGTGGATGGCGGGCGGGGGCTTTAAACCTGGTTTTAACTACGGCGCGACCGATGAGTTGGGCTATCATGCATTGGAGGATCGCGTGTCGGTTCACGATCTTCATGCAACCTTGCTCCATCAATTGGGGATCGATCACGAACGGTTTACAATGAAGTTCCAGGGGCTGGATTCGAAGTTGACGGGTGTTGAGGAAGCTCGAATTGTAGACGAGCTGTTGAGCTGATGAATCCCTATCAGATATTGATCGACGGCTACAACCTACTCTTCACAGCAGGATTTGAAGGGCGGAGTCGCGGGCGAGGGTGGTTGGAGCAAGCGCGCCAGCGACTGATAAAACATCTGGAGACTCATTTGCCACGCGAGGAACATGCGAGGACTTTGGTTGTGTTTGATGTTTCCGTCGATGTGCTCAAGGCTCGCGAACGCGAACTGGTGGATGTTCGCGGCGCAGCGGTTGATACCAATAGCGGCATTCAAGTCGCGTTTGCGTTTGATTTCGACGAAGCGGACGACATGCTCGAAAGCTTGATTCGAAAGCACTCGTCGCCGAAGAGTCTGACGGTGGTATCGAGCGACAATCGCATTCGAAAATGCGCGATGGCTAGGCGAGCGATCTCGATCGGCTCGGATGAATTTCTAAATCGCTTGGAGCGACCGGCTCAAACGTCGGAAACAGTTGCGAATGAAGAAGCCGCTCGAGCTGATATCAAACTAACGGATCGCGAAGTTGAAGATTGGTTGCGTGAGTTTGGGGAGGAGTGAGCCTGTCTTACGCTCGGTGTCGCGATCAGTCGTCTAAACGGTAAATGTAGTAAACGTAGGGTGTGTGGAGTGTTCGCCCCTTTGCGATGCGAGCCGTCTTCAACCAATTTGGATACCAAAGGCCAAATTTCGCGTCGAGGCAGTGAAGCGAACACGTAACACACCACGAGTTTCTGCTCGGTGCTGCTCGGGGGAAGGTGTGTTGCGCGGTTAACTGCTGTGATCGTTAATTTCTTTAGTCGGTTACGGTTTCTGCTAAGCTTAGGCAGGCCGCCCAACCGCTCCACACACCCTACGAACGTAGGGTGTGTGGAGTGTTCGCCCTTTTGCGATGCAAGCCGTCTTCAACCAATTTTGATGCCGAAGGTCAAGATTCGCGTCGAAGCAGTGAAGCGAACACGTAACACACCACGAGTTTCGGCTCAGTGCTGCTCGGGGGAAGGTGTGTTGCGCGGTTAACTGCTGTGATCGTTAATTTTCTTTAGTCGGTTACGATTTCTGCTAAGCTTAGGCAGGCCGCCGCCCAACCGCTACACACACCCTACGAAACTTCTTCTTCACTCAGCGATGCAGTACAAGTGATCCACGCCGCGAATGAAAATTTGCTTGCCGGCGATGGCCAGCGACGCGTTGACATTCTCATGGAGGGCGTTGACGGATACGACATGGGGAACGTCGGATGCGGTGATGACCATCGTAGTGCCTTCCAAATCAGTGACGTAAATGTGGCCTGCCGCTGAAATGGGCGATGCGTAAATGTTGCCGAGTGAACCGAGGCGTATGGGGCCAGGCGAATCGCGACCGGTTGGGCCATCGATACGAGTGATGATGTTCTGATAGTGAGTTAAGAAGTAAAGTTTTTTCTCAACGAGTAGAGGCGATGGAACGTAGGGCGTGCCCCTCGTTCGCGTCCAAAGCACTTGAGGTGAATTGGTAATGTCACCTTTGGCTCCGTCGATATTGATCGCCATCAACACTCGTTTCTCATAGCTGCTGCCGACGTAGACGATCGAATCGGCGTAGACCGGTGTGGCGACGATATTCGACGACATCCCTCCGCATTCCCAGATGGTTTCACCCGTTTGCAAGTCATAACCACGGACACGATTCGTACCACAGACAATCAACTGTTGTTTACCATCGTGTGTGACTATGATCGGGCTGCTCCATGAAGTGTCTTCACGGCGATCATTGCGCCAAACATCTTTGCCGTTGCGTTTATCAAGCACGACGAGAAACGATTGTTCTTCGTGATCCCAGTTGATCGCGAGATAGTTGCCGTAGAGGGCTGGCGAGCAACCTTCGCCATGGCCATGCTTGGAATGCTGGATGCCGAAATTGCGTTTCCAGAGTACATTGCCTTGATAGTCCAAACAGTAGAGTCCATGCGAGCCGAAGAAGGCAAACAGTCGCTCGCCATCGGTCGACGCCGAATTCGACGCGAGACTGGCTGTTTGATGAC
>JANNNN010000823.1:0-2562 GCA_031398555.1 Planctomycetia bacterium
CAAGTACACTTCCGAGCGGAGTGCCCTTAGTTAACATCCATTGATTCGCCGCCTCCATGAACTGCGACGCACGAACATAGTCCAGCTGTACGGCTAGGATTCCGAAAAGCAAATTGCGGTCTGAGGCATCATCCACGTTGCAAACCCTCGGGTTAGGAGAAGAGACGCGCTGGCTGAAAAGTGCTGCAAACAACAATTCTGTATTGAACGCATGCCGAATTCTATCATCGACTGCCACTGCGAGCCCATGGGTATTGTAAGTAGTTGATGTTCCGCAATTAGAACTCGAAATCACGTCTCTTGACGGAAGCTGCCAGCATCCGCGCGAGTATGGGATTGCAGCTGTATGTGCGTGAGCACCAGATGGACATGAAAGTCCAAGGAGCTGGTTTCCTAAGAAACCGGATTCCTTGATCCGGATTATCGTGCGTTGTCCGGTTTCTAACGAAACCAGCTCCCGAGTGTTCCTGCAGGAAATTTTCTCGTTTCCCGAAGTGCTTTCCAGTTCATGACCTACGAGCGAACAACCCACTGCCTGGGCATGATTGGCGCAGTTTCACAGTTGACTGAGCCGTTTTTATGGGTATCTTTGGGGCGAAGTGGGAGGAAATGGTGCCAATGGGAACCAAATTGGTTTTGAGATGCACACGGCAGCCTAAAACGCACCCGGCGGTTTGAACAATGCTGTTTACTGGTAGTTACCGACGCAGTTTGGACGAAAAGCTGCGATTGGCTATCCCCAAACAGTTACGGGATGCGCTGGGAGGCAGTGAGGGCACAAGCGAGCTGTTTATTACTCCTGGTACCGATCGATCACTGGCGATTTACACTGAGAAAGTCCTCGAAGAATTGGGCCAGCGTTTAGCGCAGAGCAGTCCGGCGGCGAAAGACACACGAGCTTTCAGTCGACTGTTTTACGCTCAAGCACAGTCTGCGGACATCGATGGACAAGGGCGATTGAGGGTTCCGGTCGAGCTGGCCAAATTGGCTGGCTTGACGGGCGAGGTAGTCGTGTTAGGAGTTCGAGATCACATCGAGTTGTGGGAGGCGGCGGCCTGGGACCAGTTCCTGACGGCGACGCAGCCGAGCTACGACGAGCTGGCGGAGAAAGTCCTACGCGGCGAGGAATCGAATTTGAAGGAAGAATAGAGAATGATGGTGAAGACCCCAATTCAGTCTCCGGCCACGAGCTGAATAGCCACAAGCGAGCTTAGCTCGCGGGTTTTCACTAGCTTGTCCACAAGGATTGCGGACAGGCGTGAGTGCGTTAGACGGCGTTCCTCGCGTCTATCGCAATGCCGCAGCCAACCATAGGGAAGCACGGAAGCTTCCCTGGCCAAGCGGTGTTTACTTAGGCAGTAGCGCAAGCACCGATTGACTAGGGCGAGCGATCACATGAGCCGCGATCAACTTGCCCAGCCCTTCGACCTTTGGCTTGGCTGCGTCAACGGCGGCGCGAACCGCAGCGACATCGCCTCGGATCACGATGGTCACATAGCCGCCGCCGAGTTTTTCCTTACCGACAACTTCGACTTGAGCCGCTTTACAGGCCGTGTCGATCGCTTCGAAAACGGCAGTGAAGCCTTGAGTTTCGATGAATCCAAGGGCTTGAACAGGTTCTGAGCTCACGTTGTTTGCCTTATCGCTGATTTCAAAAGGGTTATCTGAGAGTTGCTTGACTACATTTTGTTGAATCAGTGGGTTGTATTCGACTTTACTGTCGATCCCCTGAAATCCGCCTGCGCTCATTCGCGGGATGACGGTTGCTGAAGCTGGCGAACCTTGCATTTGTTCGGCAATTTCACGACCCACAGCAATCGCCGCGGCCACGGAATCGACGGAACCGACGATTTTCACGCAGGTCCCGAGCATGTCGTTGAGTTCAACTTGCCAAACTCGGATCGAAGCCGCTTTCTCCATTGCGTCAAGAGCCACTATGGCTGGAGTCCAGCCCTTAGTCTCCAACACGCCAAATGCGAAATTCGCTGCTACATTGGGTGTTTCCGTTTCAGTCGACATTCTTTTTCCTGAAGTTTCGGGCCGCCCTGAAGTTTCTGGCGCATTGGTCGCGGATCTTACTCGCGTCGACGTCAATTGCCTAACCGTGCAACTTTGACATTCATTACCACTTTGACTTGCAATTGCTGCCTGTCAAGGATGCATGAAGTGTAGCACGACATTCGAGCGTAAAAACGTAGCTTGGGACCATTTGTCCCGAGCATCTGGGCGTTCTGCATTTGAAATTGAACCAGTCTCGCTTTTTGCTCCGCAAAAATAGCATCATAGGGACAGCACATTGGTCGCGTCCTATTATAACTCGCCTGTTACGCAGCCTTTAGAAGCACGTTTGCAAGCCGCTACTTTTGATTTTAAAAATTCGACGCTGGAGGGGGTAGACGGATGGCTCCATCCTACTTTACTCGTCTGTTACGCATCCTTCCGAGGCGCTTTTGACGTTCTTGATGTACTTGTAAAGCGTTCCGCGGGTCACTTTCAGCGGATGAGGCTTCCAGGCGGCTCGGCGGCGGGCAATCTCAGCCTCGGAGACGTCAAAATCCAGTC
>JANNNN010000824.1:0-7789 GCA_031398555.1 Planctomycetia bacterium
GCGGCAATCGGTCGAACAACGGTCTATGTCCTTAAGATGAATGACCAGCGTCGGGTTGAATTACGGCTGGCCACTTCACTTGAGAAAAACGACTAGTATTGTGCGTTTGTGTAGGAATCGTTCCGTTGGCCAAGCCACAACCGCCCCCAAAAACACTTTTACTGGTTGCGATTTTCAGTCGGCACGATGCGGCGTTGGATTGGGCGGAGGCTAGACTGTCCGCTTCTTGGGGGCGAATTCGATTGCGTAGTCCCCGATTCGATCACAGCGAGACACGCTACTACGAAGCCGAAATGGGGTTGGGACTGAAGAAGCAGTTTCTGGTATTTGACGGTTCGTTCGATCCGCAGCACCTTCCGAAACGTAAACTGGAAACCAATCAGCTCGAAGAAGAACTGGCCCAGTCGGGAAACTTTGCTGAAATTCGGCCATTGAACATCGACCCTGGTTATTTGACGCTGACCAAGTTAGTCTTAGCGAGCGCAAAAGATCGGGCGCATCGGTTATACATGGCCGATGGTATTTACGCTGAAGAATGCCTCTACTACTTGGACGGTTCCTGGCAATCGCGACCTTGGACCTATCCGGATTACAAACGGGCGGATTTTCAAGCGTTCTTTATTGAAACTCGCGAGTTTCTGAAACGGTCGATGTTTGAGTGATTCCTGATTAACGAAATTGGCGAAGCATGAACGGTGGGGCTTTATTAATTTTAGTTGTAGCGGCGATACTGCCCAGTTTTGTGATCAGCCTGATCGCAGTTGGCATAGTCCGCCGGGCTGCGGTGCGACTGGGTTTGATGGACAAGCCCGGGGCGCGAAAAGTGCATACGACTCCGATTCCACTCGGCGGTGGTCTTGGAATTTGGGCGGGCGTTGTCGGAGCGATGGCAATTGGCACTGCTGGCGTTCTAGCGGCAAACGCCAAGCCGGAGTTGTTCGCCTGGCTGCCGAGTGGATTGACGCAACACGTATCGGGGATGGCGGGCAAGATCGTCGAAATTTGGGGACTGATCGGATGTGCGACAGTCCTTATGATTCTTGGATTGATGGATGATCGTCGCGGCTTGCCTTGGCAGATTCGAATCGGAGTCGAGTTCGCGGTAGCGGCGTTCTGCGTTTACTGGCAAGGTTTGCATTTGACTGCGTTTATCGACCTCCCTTGGCTGACCGGGTTGCTAAGTGTGATTTGGATCGTTGCGCTGATTAACTCATTCAATATGCTCGACAATATGGATGGTCTTAGCGGTGGAGTGGCGGCGATATCGTCGAGCATGTTGGCCATCATGCTGCTGACTAGTCGCGACCCGTCGAACAATCAGCCGCAGTTCTTTGTTGCGGCGATGCTATTGGTGTTAGTCGGCGCGTTGCTTGGATTCTTAAAACATAATTGGCCACCCGCAAAAATCTTCATGGGTGACGCGGGGAGTTACCTTGTTGGGTTTTGGATCGCAGTGGCGAGTCTGTTGGCTACCTATGCCGGTTACCACGGATCGACGCCGCATGCGGTGTTCGCGCCGCTGTGTGTCTTGGCCATTCCACTGTATGACATGTGCAGTGTCATCTTGATACGGCTGCGCGAGGGTCGAAGTCCCTTTGAAGGAGACAAGCGTCACTTTTCACACCGCTTGGTCGATCTGGGTATGACGAAGAAGCAAGCGGTGCTCACGATCTACTTGGCAACGGCGACGTGTTCGTGCGGAGCGATTTTGTTGCCAAGAGTCGATTGGGTCGGCGCGGGGCTAGTCGTGCTTATTACGTTGTTGGTGTTGGCATTGGTCCAAGTTCTTGAGTCGGTTGGGCGCAAGGACAAGCCATGACGAAAAGAAGGGAACTACAGTCGGCTGAAACAAAAGGGGAAAGGCGCAAGCATACGATCTGGTCGCTGATTGCAGCCGGGTTCGGAATGATGTTAGTGGTGAGTTTTCTCGCACCGGTCGATTCGATCAGTGTATTTGTCGGCAGTGCTTTGCCGCAAAATCTGGGCTGGTTATTGCTGGCAGTGCTGGCCGCATTTGCCAGCCGAGGCTCTCGGTTTCAAGTTCGCCCAAGTCGCACAGAAATTCTATGTATTAGCTGTGGGCTGGGTTGGTTGATCGTCGTGACATGGTTGGCTTCCGAACACGGAAATGCTCGCGCGGTTTGGAATGGATTCTGGCATGTGATATCGCTAGCCAGTTGTTTCTATATTGGTCGAGCTATGCTGAGATGCTCGCAAGTCCGCGCTCTCGCAGTACTTGTGATCGTAGTGGGATGTTTAGCGATGTCTTTCGTTGGGCTTGAGCAAGTACTCATTAGCCTGCCTGCCAACCGAGTTCAGTATGCTGAAAATCCAGATCTTGTTTTGGCGGAAAACGGCTTCGACGCGCCACCGGGTTCTCCACGTCGGGCACAGTTCGAAGATCGGCTCAATAGTCCCGAACCGTTTGCAAATTTCGCTCTGGCCAATTCACTGGCTTCGTTGCTTTGCCTGGGAGTGATTTTGACTGGCGGCCTGTTAGCGAATTCTATCTTACGCAAAGCAGAAACATCAGTCGAAAAAAAACAGACATGGAATGGTTCGGCAGGATTGCTGATCGTACTTTTGATTCAACTAATCTGTCTATTATTGACACGAAGCCGTACCGCTTATTTGTCGATTCTAGTAGCTCTCGCCCTATGGTTGATCTTGGAATGGACACGCGGCAAAGTGCGTTTGACAGGCCGAGCCATGCGAATTGCTGGAATCGTTTTGGTCGCGTTTGCATTAGTGGGGTTTGGTTGGTTACTGACCGTCGATCGTTTGGTGTGGAGCGAAGCGCCGAAGAGCATTAGTTATCGATTAGAGTATTGGCAAGCAACGCTGGCAATGATTCGCGATTACGCTTGGACTGGAGTAGGGCTCGGCAATTTTCAGGCATACTATCCGCAATACAAACTTGAACAAGCGAGCGAGATCGTTGCAGATCCGCACAACTGGGTTCTAGACGTGGCTGCGACGTTGTCGGTCCCGATCGCCGTTTTTTTAATTAGCTGGGTCGGAGTTACTGTGTCGAAGGGGATCAGTGCATCTCTGACCGACGATGCAGCGGCTCCCCAAGAAACTGAATCGCATTCGCAGCTCGGCCAACACATGGCTCGCGGGTTGGTTTTAGGGGCGACTGTCGGCGGAGGCTTGTCGGCGATATTGCTCGGGTTCGCGGGCAACCTAGACTTGCCCACGAACTTAACGGCTTGGGGCTGGTCGGCTGTGTTGGGTTGGTGGATTTGGCGAACCAATTTGAGAGTAGTGAGCGCCGCAAATGTGTTGTCTGCAATCGTTGCATTACTACTTTGTTTACTCTCAAGCGGGTCTTGGCAAGCCTCTGGGATTGCGATTCCTCTAATAGTTTTGCTGTCGATTTCTTGGCAATTGTCTGCGCGAGGGCAGGTCAGTGAACCTGGCTATCAAGAAAGTAGTTTGCGTATGGCAAGTTGGCTTTCACCACTTTTAGCCATAGCAGGTTTAGCCATTTTTGTTTTGCAGACTTGGCGGCCAGTGATGCAGAGCTGGATGTTGGTTGAAAACGCCGCAACCGCGCGATCGGCCGAGGAGCAGTTTCGCTTTTTTGAATTGGCGGCGGCCGCTGATCCACTCGATACCGAAAGAGCCATTCAAAAAGTGCAGCTGCTTGCAGTCATGGCCAATCAAGCCCCGGATGAGCCCGCGTTCGCGGTCGACGCTTTACGAGTGATGGACGAACTGAAACGGATTTCGCCACCTAACGTGGTGGGGTTTATGATCCCCAAGCTGGCGGGAGAGATATCGTCGCAGCTGGCCGCGAATGCAGCCCGACGTGGATCGCCGAATCAGGAATATTTAAAGGCGGCAGGGGGTTTTTACAGCTTAGCAGTCGAGCGTTATCCTAGTAGTGTCGAAATGCTGGTCCAACATGCCGCCGCGTCGTCGCTGGCAGAGGACTGGCGGTCAGCTGACAAAAGCCTGGAAAAAGCCTATCAAATTAGTGACCAAACGCCCCATTTCGATAAAAAGCTGGCGGCCCAAATGATCTTGTTGCCGCTTAAGCCGAGTGGGTTTGAATCGCAATCCGATTACGTTCCGGCAGAACCTTTTGCAGATTGGCTTCGTACGGAAATCAAGGCCAAATTGCGTTGATCATTTCGTTAAGGCATATCTTGCCACTGCTTACTATCCGTTTTTTGATACTGTGAGTTCTTAGAGATGCAACGAATCATTCTTCCAGTTTTCTTTGGCCTGGCGCTCGGTTTGGGATTTGGCTGGGTGCAATCTCAAGCTCTGAATCGAAGTTTTGAAGAGCGATTTTCGCCGAGTCGTGCCACGGACGCTGAAGCGAAAGGCGAACTCACTCAAGCAGAGATTATCAAAAAAGCAGTGGGAACGCCTCGGGTAGAAGTCGTGGGCGGCACATCGTATGCATTTGGAAACATGAGACTCGGAGAATCGATGTCGCATGAATTTCCATTTCGAAATACCGGAGACGGACCATTGGTTTTGACTATGGGGACCTCCACTTGCAAATGCACTATCGGTGACTTGGAGAAGTCCATCTTGGAGCCGGGTGAGCAAACGATGATCAAGCTGACATGGACCCCAAAAACGGCCGCATCCGACTTCTCACAGTCTGCGACCATTATCACCAGCGATCCGATCAAGGGCGAAGTTCAGCTGAGTATTGTTGGAAAAGTCGGGCAGAGCATCGTTTTCTCTCCCCCAACCTTGGCGTTAGGTGATTTTTCAAGCACAGAAACGTCGACCCACAAACTTCGCGTCTTTTCTCACTTGGAGGGCGTAAACGTCGAGTCGCTTTCTTGGAGCGATACGGAGAGTAGTAAGTTCGTTAGCTTTTCGAAAACAGAGATTGATCCTGCCATCGAACGTGACAACGCTAAAGCTTTTAAGGGCTATGAAGTTACCGTTACGATCCAGCCAGGCATGCGGATGGGTCCTCTGAGTTCCAGGATCCTGGCGACAACCAATATGGCGGACAAGTTAGACCCGATCGAACTCAATGTCACTGGCCGAGTAACAGGCGATACTGAATTGATCGGAGGTCCCTCGTTTGATGCAGCCAAAGCAACGCTCACAATCGGGACAATTAGCCGTAAGGAAGGAACCGAAGTTCGTTTGCAGTTGTCATACCAGGGCGCGGATCGAGCGAACGCAGTGCCAAAGGTCGTTTCCGTCGTTCCCGCAAGATCCCTCGAAGTGGAGATTGGAGAACCTCGCGGTAGTTCGGCTCGCCGATTGTTCCCCATTGTCTTCAAGGTTCCAAAGGGAGCAGCCATTGCGACTTACCCTGGCTCGAATCCCAAAAATTTTGCAAAAGTCGTCATCAAGCCGAGCGAAAACTCTGCGGAAGTTCCGATTTACATAAAACTTAGTGTTGTGGAATAAGCGATTCGTAAAGTAGCGAAACCAAATAGCTTACGCAGCCACAACTTCCATTTTCGCAATGGGCATATCTAGCTAACTTATATACAATCAGATCGTACGAGTGGTGGCAGCACTCGGCTGAGGGTGATTCTACGCATTGGAGGCTGTGGTGCTCATTTATATTCAAGATTGTCGATACATTGGTTTTGCCCTTATCGGCTTGCTAGCATTTGGAATGGGTTGCCAAGATATGTCTCCTAGTGAGACGGCATCCAAAGATTCCACTCAGGCGAGTTCGAACAAGGATGTGTCATCTCCCAAAAAAGAGTTGCCCAAAATTGATCTTGATTCGGTCTCCGATGATGGGACCGTTCTACTGACACCGCCGGAGCCGCCAAAAGCAGACGCCCAACAACCACGACTGGATGTGATTGTTGAAGTTCCAAAAGTTCCTGAGGATGCAAAGTTCGGAACCCCGACGCTAGCAGATCCGCCTCCGGCGGCCAACGCTCAGGCTGCGGCAAGCCAGCCAACTTTGGCGACGTCTGAGCTTACTTTGGACAATAGCGCAGCCCCCAAAGCACCACCCGTTGTCGTCGAAGCGTCCGATGTGCAGTTGTCCGAATCGGTTCCGAGCGCTCAAACTTCTTCGACCGGCACTCTTGCATCAGTTGACGAACTGAATCAAAAGATCGCTGAAGATTGGCCCAAACCACAGGCGGTATTACTACTGACTGGGCAACAGCATGGTTACCTTGAACCGTGTGGTTGCACTGGGTTGGATCGACAGAAAGGTGGCATCATTCGTCGCGACACCCTACTTAAAGAACTTTCGGATCGTGGCTGGGCCATGGTACCGGTCGACGTAGGTAATCAAGTGCGTCGAACCGGGAAACAAGCTGAAATACAATTCCGTGAGACGGTTAAAGCTCTTAAGAAAATGGATTACAAAGCGGTGACGCTTGGCATTGATGACATGCGTTTGAGCAGTCCGCTAGTTGTACAAGTCGCTGCATCGGATAACCCGAACAAACCAGAAATTTTTATTACCGCGAACACTAGCATTTACGATCAATCATTTTGGCCCAAAGTACAGGTTGTTGAAGTTGGAGGTCGCAAAATTGGCATCACGGCTCATCTAGGTGAAGAGTTCTTTGGGGACTTGGAATCGAACAAAGACATCTCCCTTGCTGATCCGGTCAGTTCGCTGCAAACCGCTGTAAAAGAACTTAAGGAGCAAAATTGCGATTACATCGTTTTGCTTTCGCACACAAGCCAACAGGACTCAGAACAAGTGGCTGCGAAAGTTTCAGGAATTGATTTAGTTGTAACTGCCGGAGGGCACGGCGAGCCTCGCAATGTGCTTGATCCTATTCCAGGTTCAACAGCAATGATCTCGCAAGTTGGAACCAAAGGCATGTTCGCCTGTATCGTTGGTTTATTCGACGACGCTACCACACCGGTCCGTTATCAAAGGATTGCGATTAGTTCACAATTCAAAGATTCACCGAGAATGCTAGATGCCTTCAAGCAATATCAAGAAGAGTTGCAGGCCGTAGGCTTTGAAGATTTAGGAGTCAGATTTAGGGCGGCTCCGAAGCCCGGTGAGTTCGTGGGAAGCGAAGCATGCGCCGATTGCCATTCGACAGCTTTTGACATATGGAAAGACTCAAACCACTTTCACGCGACGGATTCAATTATTCAACCAAACAATGCTCGCGGTGCGATTCCACGTCACTTTGACCCCGAGTGTGTTAGCTGCCATGTTACAGGGTGGGACCCTCAAAAGTTTGAACCCTTCGAGACGGGCTATTGGTCATTGGAAAAGACTCCTAAGTTAGTTGGTAGTGGTTGCGAGAACTGCCATGGTCCAGGCTCAGAGCACGTCAATGCAGAAAATGGCGACGCCAAAGCAGATTCAGATTTGTTGAACAAACTCCGTGAGCAAATGCGGCTCCCATTGAACGTTGCCGAAGCAAAGTGCGTTGAGTGCCACGACTCCGACAATAGCCCAGACTTCAAATTCGATAAGTACTGGGAAGAAGTCAAACACATTGGCAAGGATTAGGCAGGGTTCGTAAAAAACTGCACAATTAAATCTTAGGTTTGGCTCGCATGCGTTGGCCGTGATTATTGAGGTAGCGGAAGCCATCGAAGCTTTCGGTTTATCCCGATTTTTCTGCAAATACACGAAATGCTGACGCATTTCGATACCCCAAAGTTAAAACGCGTTGAAGCACTAATGCTCTGTCCAGATTAGATTCTGGGGTTTGTGCTACTCTGCAGATCGCGCTATCGACGTTCCGCGTCCGAATGCAATTGTGACGTTAATTCGAGCGTGACTTATCAGCCGGAAGGCGTTATTAGAGAGCGTCCCGCTTAAAAACCCCGGGAAAACGCGATTTTTCAAGCGACT
>JANNNN010000389.1:0-3356 GCA_031398555.1 Planctomycetia bacterium
TGCGTTCTGGGTGAGCCGCTCCTGCCGGGTGCGACCCATTTTTGTCGATACAAATCTTCACACCCGCCTGGAGCGACTCACTAAAAAAGGGCAACTCGCGCGAACTAGGTGTCGCCTAGCTTCTGTCCAGCTGCCACGCAAAATTGGACCATTTGGCAGCCGGATATTAGAGGAGCCTTTGTTCCGAGGGCAATGGAGAAAACCGGATTTGCTCGGCACCTACAATTAGCTTCCGATTGGCCGAAACGCCAAAGTTCGCCTTGTCACGAATGGGCCAGCGCATCACAATTGGTTTCCTTAGATATTTCTGCGTTTCTATTGCAAGCAATCTTTGCTCAGAATTTGCGTCCCGAAAACTGTTTTACGACATTGTCGACCCGAGCGCGTTATGGCTTCTAGTGATTTAGATATCGACCAACTTGCCGCATACCTTCACTTGACGCCGCAGCAGGTTATGAAGTTGGCTGAACGCGAGCAATTGCCAGGACGCAAGATTTCGGGGCAGTGGCGATTTTCGGAAGCTGAAGTGCATGTTTGGCTCGAAAATCGTATCGGGGCGAGCGGCGATCCGGACGAGTTGGCTAGTGTGCAGCGTGTTGTTGACCGATGGAGCGACGGCCACAGCGATTTTGTTCGATTGGGCGAATTGCTACAGACGAGTGCCATTGAAATTCCCCTTCATGCTCGAACCAACGGCAGCGTGATCCGCCGGATTGTGGGATTGGCGGAGCAGACTGGTCTGCTGTGGGATGCGCCGCGTATGGTCGAAGCGGTTCAAGCGCGTGAAGAGTTGCACCCGACGGCGCTGGACAGCGGCGTGGCTTTGTTGCATCCACGTCGTCCGCAGAGTTCAATTCTTGCTGAACCCCTGCTCGCACTTGGTGTCACCTCCCAGCCACTGCCGTTCGGAAATCAAAACGGTTTGATGACTGACGTGTTCTTTTTGATCTGTTCGACGGATGACAAGGTTCACTTGCAAGTGCTCGCGAAACTGTCACGGTTAATTAGCGGTACAAAGTTTTTAAATGAGCTGCGTTTGGTGGCTAACGCGGCGGAAGCTCATGCGTTGCTGATTCAGTTCGAAGAAGAACTCGATGACTCAGGTGAAGCGACACTGTCGGGCAAGGCGAATCGATGATCGCTTGGTGTGGTTCGCGCGCGGACGGACTGGGGTGGCTATGCGACCGTTGCGGTTCACTTGACACCGTAGAAGTTGGTGACTCGATATCCATTGAAGTCATTGATGAGATTTGCAGTCAAGCTCCTCGTCGGCTGATTCTGTCGGTTGAAAATCGTTTGAGCTATCCAGTGGCTGAAATTCAGCATCTTCAGCGAGCTTGGCCAGAAGTGCCGTTTGCCCTTGCGTTCGGGTCATGGTTCGATGGATCGCGACGAACAGGGATCGGAACGGCTAGTCATCTAAGTCTGCCATGGTATCGATGGTGGGACGGTTGGCGACAGTGGCTTGTCGGGTCAAACGCCAAACTGCTAGATCCATGGCCGCAAGCAATGCTCACTCGTCTACGAGTTGGCACAGAGTTTAGAACTATTGGAAAAACGTCCGGAGTGATCGTCAGCAATTGCCATCAGACCGCTGCGGGATGGCAAGCGGGGTTTGAGTGCGATCTGAACAGTACGAAGTTGCTGACGCTAAAAGATTTTCGATCAACGTTGGTGCAAGCTTCTTCAAATTCGCCAGCTTGGATTCTGTGGGACGACACCTGTTTGAACTCATTCGCAGGCGCAAGTTGTCTATCGGAAGTTTGTGAATTAGTTGCGGCGATTCGCGTGCGATTTTCAGACGTTGTCATACTCACCGCCACGTCGATGCCTCGATGGACGGATTGGCAACAATGGATGTTAGCAGGGGCAGATGAGCTGCTTGCAAAACCCACCCCAGGCATCTTCCTATCCCAAGTGATTCAGCGGTCCTAAGGTCTACCATCCTATGCAACTATCGGGTTTTGCAGAATTTCCGTTACGACGCGACCGGTTTGGCCGTCGAGGATGGAACCTGGACCCGTTGGCCGAGTAAACGTGACTTCGTTCGCGTTGAGGCCAAACAAATGCATGACCGTCGCGTGATAATCGGAGTGCGTGACAACGTCTTTGATCGCCTTGTGTCCGAACTCATCCGTCTCTCCATAGACAAACCCTGACTTGATACCGCCGCCTGCAAACCATGAGCTGAAACCATAGGTGTTGTGGTCGCGACCGACGTTGCCTTCGTTCTGAATCACTGGCAGTCGGCCCATCTCGCCGCCCCAATGAACCAAGGTGGTGTCAAGCAAGCCGCGATCTTTCAAGTCTCGAACCAAGGCAGCTGATGGACGATCGATCTTGCGACAAGCCGCTGGTAGGGCTTTGTCGATACCGCCATGATGATCCCACTGCTGCGTCGAAGTGTAGAGCTGCACAAAGCGGACGCCGCGTTCGACAAGTCTGCGAGCGATTAAGCAACGCGAGCCAAACTCGCGAGTCGCGTCATCTTCCAGCCCGTAGTCGCGACGGGTGGCTGCCGTCTCTTGATTCAAGTCGAGCGCCTCTTTAGCCGAAATTTGCATTCGGGCCGCGAGTTCATAGGTTGCAATGCGAGCCGCTAAATCCGATTCACCCGGTCGTTCTGCAAGATGACGTTCGTTGACGCCACGCAAGTAGTCAAGAAATTGGCGCTGAGGTTCACCCGTCAATCGACTAGGTGGATCAAGGTTCAAAATTCGTGGCTCTTTGGGCCGCACGACCGTGCCCTGATAAGTCGATGGGAGCCAACCGTTCTGCCAACAATCCGTCCCCAAGACTGGCAACCCACCAGGGTCAGTGAGCACGACATACGCAGGCAAATTATCCGCTTCGCTGCCAAGGGCATAGGTCAGCCATGATCCAAGAGTGGGTCTGCCACCGGTGATGCGACCATTATGCAACGAGTAGATCGATTGCCCATGGTTGTTTACGCCGGTTTGCATCGATCGCACCAGCGTTACGTCATCAGCGATTGTTCCCAATCTGGGTAACAACTCACTCAGTTCCAAACCCGACTCACCATGTCGCGACCACTTCCAAGGTCCATTCCAAAGTTTCGCTGACGACTCGGCCGCGTTATCGTATTTAATATCGCCCGGAAAATTCTGCATGTGACGCTTGGCTAGTTCGGGCTTGCGATCACAAAGGTCGATATGCGATGGCCCGCCTTGCATGAACAGCGAGATCATGGCTTTGCAGTGCGGTTCACGAGCTGGCTTTTTGGGCGTGAGGTCGAAAACTTCATCAACCATCCTCTCCAATTCCGTGTCGGGGAGCACACCGGTTCCAAACGTCTGAACCATGACGGAGACCGGGCGAGCGACACCAATTGCATA
>JANNNN010000100.1:0-2607 GCA_031398555.1 Planctomycetia bacterium
TTAGCGGTCAGTATCCTGGCCGGCGGTCGGTCGGATTTGAACAACTTCAGTGAAATTGTAGTTGCGAAAGATCCTCCTCCTCCGCAAACTCCGCCGTTGCCACCTCGACCGCCTGAGATCGTTGTTAACTACCCTGCGCCGCCGCTTTATGCTCCGGGACAACCTATTATCGGTCAACCGTTAGTTTGGTCTCCGTTACCCATGCTGGTTGGAGTTGGCCATGACGCGCCGCCGACTTGGCACTTGAGTGTTATCAACGGTGGATTCCCGCGCGGTCGACTTAACGGTGAACCGCTCGACGAAACGGACGTGGCCGAACAAGCGGACCGCTTGGATGTTTACGCCTGGACAGTTCGCGGAATGAAAGAGAGCACTTGGAGGATCATAAGCATCCATGACAAATCCAAGCCAACTCCACTGCCGCTGCCACTGTCCAGCCGCATTGTATTCGATCTGCCGGACGCTCAACCGCTTGCAGGTGATTTTAACGGCGACGGCCGCGACGAAGTAGCACTGTTTATTGACGGCGAATGGTTCATCGATCTTAACGGCAACGGCGGCTGGGATGAGACAGACATTTGGTTAAAACTAGGTACACATGGTGATCAACCGGTGGTGGGTGACTGGGACGGCGACGGCAAAGACGATGCAGGTGTGTTCGGTAAGAAGTGGACAGGCGACGAGCGGGCACTTGCTTCTGAGCCTGGCTTGCCTGATCCGCAGAATATGCGTCGAGTCAAACCTAAGAATCTGCCGCCGAGGTGGGATGAAGCACCCGATGAGCCGCGTTGGTTGCAGCGAAGTCAGCAAGGTCCAGCTCGGGCTGATGTGATCGATCACGTGTTCCTGTTCGGTGGCGGTCGCGACATCGCCATCAGCGGCGACTTTAACGGCGACGGTATCACGACCATCGGCGTTTTCCGCGACGGCAATTGGACCCTCGACATCGATGGCGACGGCCGTCTGAGCACACTCCACGATCGGCAAGTCAAGTTTGGCGAAGCGGGCGACATACCCATCGTGGGCGACTTCGATGGTGACGGCATCGATGAACTTGCCATCGTACGGGGCGATCAGGTCTTCGTGGACTCCAATCGCAACGGACATATTGACGCAACCGATCAAGTGTTCCAGCTTGAATCTGAAGAAGGTTCTGTTATCGTCGGCGACTTCGATGGCGACGGCCGCGATGAACCTGCCCTGCATCAACCAGCAACACGCACGCGCACACTTGAGGCTCGCCGTGCCGGGTAGTCAGCCATAGCTCAGGCTTCCAGCCTGAGTTGCAATCATGGATCTTTATTGCATTTGGCTCAGCGGGCGACAAAACTCTGCCGGTAGCGTGAGCTACCGCAACAGTGTCGCCTTTTGCTCCGCAAAAGTCGCGTCGCAGCTTACTGGTGACTCACGTCACCGGCAAAGATGTGTCGCGCTCTGGGCTAACGACAGAATCATCAATCCAGAGTTCGACAGGTAAGCCGACGATGAGTGGCAAGCCGGACTGGATTTCGACCCAAATTTCTCGCGACCGGGTGTCCATGTGAGCATTTGGTCGCTCCGAGACCACTTCTTTATGGTGCATGCGCGGGCGGATTTTTGAAACTCGACCTTCAAAGGTTGTGCTCTGCAAAGCGTTAGATCGAATTTGAACGCTCTGGCCAACCCGCACGCGAAGAGCATCAAATTCATCGACGCTCGCGCGAACTTGGAGTGATGTCGTATTGCAGATGATTACCAGCGGCTCGTCACCTGGCAACTCGCCGACTTCAACATTGATTTGAAGAATTTGACCATCGCTTGGCGCAGTAATTTGAGTCTTTGCAAAAGCTGCTTCAGCGACGCTTAGTTTGGCCTGCGCGGCCGCTAAGCGAGCTTCGGTTGACTGGATGTCTTCAATGCGGGCCGGATCGCTGATGGTTGCAAAATGAGCCTGAGACGCGGCGTAGAGCGCTTTTGTTGATTGTGCTCGAGATTCGTATTCGTCAAGGTCCGCTTTGCTGATTGTGTCAGACTTGGCGAGTCGCACACCGCGCTCGTGCATTCTGCCGGCAGTAATCATCTCAGCATGCCGATATTCACACATTTGATGTGCTTCATCTTTTTCATTCTGAGTCGCACCGCTTCGCAATCGGTCCTTCTCCGCCTGTGCCAATTGGACACCGGCATGCGCAAGCTCCAACTCGGCTTTGACCATTTGCGAGTCAAGTTCAACGAGCAATTGTCCCATGGTGACTGCTTGGCCCTCTTGCACGGAAATACGCGTTATCCGATCGCGAATCGTTGCAAATAGTTTTATTTCTGGTGCAATGCCTTCAACCCGACCGGCCGCGAAGATTGCAGAGCTGTCGCTGCGCCTTTGCGTGCTAACTGGGTAGGAATTCTGGCTAGCGGGATCGCAAGCAGACGAAGCAGGGTTTTGAAACAACGTTTCACCAACTTGTTGCCAATTCATTTTGATGACGGCTGCAATGGAGCTCAGCAGTCCAACTGCGACAATAAACTTAAACTTCATACACTATTTCCAATCTCATAATGGGTGTATGGCGAAGTTGGAAGGCAAAGTGGGATACCCAATTCGCTAGGTGAGCTCTGAACTTTTGGGACCGC
>JANNNN010001001.1:0-12455 GCA_031398555.1 Planctomycetia bacterium
GTTGGAGACGTAACCGGAGGCTAACGCCTTCCGGCTGATAAGACTAAACCAACGTAACGACCATAATCGTAAGCGGGACGCTCGGCTAACGCCTTCCGGCTGATAGGACCAAGCCAATGCTAGAGTCAAACCCACGTGCCAACCCTAAAATTTAATGTGGACAAAGCACTAGCTGTATTTTTTCAAACTCCTTACGAGTAGATAGCATTAGTCCAAAGCTAGTTCGAGATTCGAATTGTTTTTGTCGACGGTGATTTTATATTTCGATGTGCCCTGAGCGTATTTCTTGCAAACCGTTTTGTAGTCTGGGTCATCGCTTGATTTGCCGCCCATCAACGCGGCTGGATCGGAGGCCGTCACGATATAGCTGCCAGGTGCGACTCCACCGGTTGAGCCCACTTTCAACTCGAACCTCCCCGATGCGTCGGTTAAACTCGAGCTGGCAGATTGCTTCATTGGATCTTCTGGCATGAAGGTCAAGTACAAGCTTGGGACAGGTTTACCATTGTGCTTTACAACGCCTTTAATTTTGTGCAGATCAGATGACGGCCCGCAACCGAGAATGGTCATCGAAAGAATGCCGAGCAAAGCAAATGCGAGCTGTTTGTAGGCAAATTGTTTATTCATTGTGCAAATCCAAAAATTGGGAGTAGTTACAAAAAAAGCGCACGGCAAAACCGTGCGCTTCGAATTGCGAAGAGCCACTATTGCTCGGGCGAGTAAACTTCTCCACCATCGCGAGTGAATTGGTATCGCCATGGAGCCATTGCAATCGTTTCAGCTTGAAAACGGACGCTGCAATCGACCATCGCGACCTGCACGCCACCTGTATGGTAGCTGCGGGATGCTCTTCCAGTTAACCCGAACCCTGCGGTCGAAGTCCCGGCTGGGCAAAGTGCACTTCCAGTCCTACAAACTTGCAAAATGGGATCCATGTTAGGCGGATAGAGTTGGGCTCCTTGGTTGCTCATTGCCAGTCCTTGCGACTGGTGGCTTGTCCACAAGAAAGGGTTAACCGGGTACTTAAATTTTGGAATGATCGATGCCTGTTCTAGAATCATAAAGGTGTTCGATGTACCGTCGGTCACTTCCGCTAATCGAACGTAACTCTGTTTGTGAGCAATACCGTTGGCTTTCAGAGCACGCTCTGGGCAGCAAGAAGAAATTACGGATCCACCCATATACGGAACTGGATCGCCCGTGGCATTGCCACCTTGCCCAGCATTCAACGCGTAATCCTTGTACATTCCTTGATTTGGTTGCGGCGTACTCGGACAGGCAAAACTCGGCGGCATCAACGTGCACACAGCCTTGTTTACCAACGCACTCGGAGTGTTATCCTCACCTGTATCAAAGAACCAAGCATCGCCTCTTTCAGCAACGTAGGGGCGATTGTTGAAATTGATCCGGTTGTACAAGTTTTGGGCTTCCATGAAAGGAAGGATATATGCCGACCAACTCCACATTCCGTTGAAGTATTGACCGTTATCCTGGCCAGTTCCACCCGCGCTGCGACCCGCACCCGCGTTTACAGGTGCGAAGCCCGTGACGCCAGGCGGTAGACGCTTGTAGGCACTCTCATAGTTCGCCAGAGAAAGGGCAATATTGTGGATGTTGTTTCCACACTGCATGCGCCGGGCGGCTTCCCGCGCGGCTTGGACTGCGGGCAGTAGTAGCCCAACTAAAATACCTATGATGGCGATGACCACCAGCAGTTCCACCAAAGTGAACCCAAAACGTAAGCGTTTCATAAGAAAATCTCCTGGAAGTATTAAAGCACGAAAACGAACTTAAGGGATAGGAATCCACACTAAACCCGCCCAATGGGCAATATCCAACACTCAAACGCGCAAGTCAAGCTAAATCTGAAAGCAAACTGACCTTTTTCCGCCAGTTTTTTACCGTTAACACAGGTTAACAAGCCGCTTTTATTGCTGAAGTTTTATTTGTTAGCGCGGCGAGCTGGAACGGCTTTTGCAAAACAAGCTTATTTGACCTTCTTTTTAAAGCTATTTTCAATGTCGATACAATCAACTACGAGCGTGTTCTCGCACCTAAATTTCGATAACCAGTTCACTCGAAATCTTCCTAGTGATCCTGAGGTGCGAAATTTTCGCCGCCAAGTCCCCGCTGCTTGCTACTCGCGAGTTAGCCCGACGCCAGTGACTGCGCCGCATCTAGTTGCACATTCAAAAGAGGTTTGCGAATTGCTGGACTTGGATAGCAGTGCCATGCTCAGTAGCGAATTTGCCCAAGTGTTCGGAGGCAACCGCGTGCTGCCGGGCATGGATCCGTTCGCAATGTGCTACGGCGGTCACCAGTTTGGCAACTGGGCCGGTCAGCTCGGTGATGGTCGCGCAATCAATCTTGGTGAAGTGGTCAATGCCCGCGGCGAACGATGGATGTTGCAGTTGAAAGGAGCCGGCCCGACGCCTTATTCACGAACCGCAGACGGGCTGGCCGTCTTGCGTTCCTCGGTGCGTGAGTTTCTGTGCAGCGAAGCGATGTTCCATCTGGGAGTTCCTACGACGCGAGCGCTTAGCCTAGTCGGGACTGGTGAGTTAGTTGAGCGTGATATGTTTTACGATGGCAACCCGCGCCGCGAACCGGGCGCCGTAGTTTGTAGGGTGGCACCTTCATTCACACGGTTTGGTAATTTCCAAATTTTCAGCTCACGCGGCGATCTAGAAACGCTTCGCAAACTTGTCGCCCACACCCTTCGAATTGATTTTCCACATCTGGTCGATGCAACCAGCGAACCTACGGATGAAATGATTTGTAACTGGTTTAACGAAGTCAGTCGATTGACCGCAGAAATGATTGTGCACTGGATGCGAGTCGGCTTTGTTCACGGAGTTATGAACACGGACAACATGTCCATTCTCGGCCTGACGATCGATTACGGGCCCTACGGTTGGGTTGAAGATTATGATCCCTATTGGACGCCCAATACAACCGATGCAGGCGGCCGGCGATATCGCTTCGGTCAACAAGCTGAAGTTGCCCACTGGAACCTATGGCAACTCGCCAACGCCATCGCGCCTCTGGTCACAAATCCCGAGCCGCTTCAAGAAGCTCTCAACCAGTTCCCGGTCGATTACCAGAATCGGTGGCAAAAGATGATGGCTGAAAAACTGGGATTGGTCGAGTTTCGCGGCTCGGCAAACGGTGATACAGGCGATCTCAAGTTGATCGATGAACTCCAAAACGTACTACAGCTAGTTGAAACTGACATGACGATTTTCTTCCGGAAGTTAGCGAACTTAGAATTGCAAAGTCCAAACGAACACTGCGTCGATGCAGCTTATTACTCTTCAGAGCCGCTGCCCGAGGAGGCGCGAGTGCGAACCTCAACTTGGTTCCGCAGTTATGCTAGCCGCTTGAGAGAAGACGGACGTAGCGACGAAGATCGCCGTGAACGCATGCATCGAGTGAATCCCAAATTTGTCTTGCGAAATTACCTTGCACAACTGGCGATCGATAAAGCGGAAGCTGGCAATGCGAGCATGATCTATGATCTGCTTGACACCTTACGTCAGCCCTACGCCGAACAACCGCAGCGCGAAGAGTTTGCCGCCAAACGTCCCGAGTGGGCTCGCCGCCGCGCCGGTTGCTCCATGCTATCCTGCAGCTCTTGAAACTGGATGGGACTAATGACCGGTGGGAGGAGTGTAGAACATTTGTCCGGGCGGGTGGCACTGGCGAACGGTTTGATTTCGTGTGCCACTGGCTGAGCCAGTGCAGCAACATTAGTCGCCCCAACAAGACAATCCCTTCGGAAAGGCAATCGAAGTTAAACCTTATCGGCAATAACTCAGTTGAGTGACGGATACATCGAGTGCGAAAAACTCCTTACTGAGTGAAGTGGCCGGTACAAAAGGATGCGTGCGATGCAAGACTCGATTCCTTCGAAGTACTTCACTTCGGCAGCTTTTGCTGGGACAGGGTAATGCTTCTGCGAAGAAGCTCTTGTGAACCTTCAACGCACGCATAAGCGGTACTTAATATCGAAGCGGATCGGTGTCTTCGAGCATCATCGCATGCAAATGGTGATTTTAAAGCTTCAAATGATTCGGTTTCGAGTGGTCTTTTCGGGATCGGTATATAAGGCGAATGGCAATTATTTTCAAAGTTGAGGGACGATTCTTCATCGGACAATACCGGGTTCTTCAGAATTCTGTGAACGAATCTCAGTGAGGCGCAACCTTAATAATGTGCCACAAACGCCATCCCTCCTTCGAGTGACCCAATGACCGATCAAAACGATAGGCTGAAGGAGAGACTGCTGGTACTTCGTTGCCAGACGGGAGACGAAGATGCGTACCGCGAACTAGTCAGTAGCTTTGGACCACGACTCACGTACTTTATTCGAAAACTCGTTGCCAGCGCAGATAAGTCAGACGATCTAGTTCAAGAGGTCTGGCTCGACGTGCTGCGGCAATTGCCTCGCCTGCACGATGTCGGTGCTTTTAGAGCATGGTTGTATCGCATCGCCCATGGAAAGGCGATGCTCGACGGGCGGCGTTGTGGACGTATACCGTCCACGACGCCAGATATTGAACGTGTAGCTGGACCAGACGAGGATTTATTTGCGGCGGAAGATGTAGCAGAAATCCATGTAGCTCTCGACGAACTTGAACCTGTGCACCGAGAAGTTCTGGTGCTCCGGTTTTTGGAAGAACTGAGTTATGAAGAGATAAGTCAAATAGTCGAATGTCCGGTCGGAACGATACGCTCGCGAGTCCATTACGCGAAGGCGCACTTGAGACGGATAATTGAAAACAAATCGAAGTAACACTTTAACAAGCAATTCATGAAGGAGAAGTTTCATGCTCGACAAAGATGTTGGTGACGCTTTATTGCGTCTTGAACTTGGCACACAGTCACAGGCATCAATCGCTCAAATCGATCGCATTATTGATGCCGATCGCCGTCGAGTCACTCGCTGGACGCGGATATCCATCGCCCTCTGGATCATTGCGGCGATAGGTGCACTAGTAATTTTCGTGCTAGGAGGACTAACGTTTCCTATAATTGCCAAACTACTCGCTGAAAACGGCGAAGGCACGCTCGAACACCCTGACACACCTTTACTAGCCCTTGCTAAACTCATGGCCGTAAGTATGGTAATTGGGACCGCCTCGTTTCTGGCACTCGTTACTGCGGGGCTTTCTTCGGTGTATCTACTCAACCGTTCACGCAGTGCAACGCTCCGCCAAATCAACGCGAACTTGCTACACATTACTGAGCAACTACATCGCTCTCGGGATGGGGGGGCAGCAACATCTAAAAAGTGCGATTGAGCTATGTCTACGGGAGAATGTTGTTGGATCATCCAGTTTCTGACGAAACCTGCGACGTCGATGCGATGACTATTTCTTCGCAGCCGGAACGTCAGGCGTGTGACTTGACGCTTCAGCCTTATACTCGGGCATCTTGTCGTACTCTTCATACAACACCGATGGACAGACTTCGACGTTTTCACACTGTTTGCAGACAATGTGAATCAAGTCGGTACTCGACAGTTGAATGTTGGCATCGTGGCACAGCTGATAAAGTTGTTTCAAGTGTGTACAAGTCATGGTTTCTCGCTGTTAGTGGGGTATGCTTCCAGCTTGCCGAATGCATTTCTCAGGCTGGAAGGCTAAGCTACTTTAAATCATAACTCAAAAAGTGGGAAGCTCGGGACAATGGTCCAAGCTACCTTGCAGCTCAAAACTCGATTGAATCGCGATCTTTTGCTAAGTGCATGCCAAGTTTAATTTGCTCGGGAGTCAGGCGGAGTTCAATACCCAACATCTCGCCTAACGGATTGTGGTGAATCAGTTGCGTTTGTCGCGGACGGCATTGCTGAACAACTCCCATGACTGCCGATTGCCAACTGTGGCCAGTCTTTTCAGCTAAATCCTTATGCTTGTCGCCAAAATTGCATTCGTGCAACAGGAGGTCGAGGTCACGAAGGTCAGAGATATACGGACTGTTCGGGTAAGCCGTAGTGTCGGTAATATAGGCTAATCGTTTGCCTGCAGACTCGATCACATAGCCTACCGCTCCGCCGGGATGCTCTAGCGGCAACCATTGTACCAAGTATTCACGATGGCCCGAAACGAGAAATGGACTGGCCAAATCGGGCAGCTCGATGAACTCCATGGCGGGTTCGACAGGGAAGATCATGTCAAAATAGATCCGCTCGCGAATCGCCTTTAACTTGGCGGCTTCACCGAACACGCGAATGTGTTTCAAAGTGGTGACGGCCATCGTATCCAGCAGAAATGTCAAGCCAACGATGTGGTCCAAGTGAGCATGAGATAAAAAGATGTCCAACGATTCACGAGGTTCTGCAAGCAACTCAGCCGTCAAACGAAATATTCCGGTCCCTGCATCCAACAATAATGACAACTCGGGGATGTAATAACAGGATGTGTGGCGATCCTCGCTCGGATGATAACCCGCCGTTCCAAAACACTTAATTATCATGAAACTTAGCCATCATTGACCAGCGGGAACTGGTACGGCGGGTTGCTGAGGAGGTGGACCGAACAATTTGCCAAGCCCTTTTGTCAACTGCTGTTGAATCAGTCCCGAAGCGGCTTGTTGCACTTGTTGACGACCAAACTGTTTTAGCAGTTGTAGATCCATTTGTGGACCCGTCAACGTCCCTCGCACCGGAAACTGCAGCGATTGGCCACGCATTCCAGCTAACAATTGGTTCTTCTCAACCCAATCGTCCGGAATCGGCATGGATGCCAGTAACTCCATGCGACCGTCGATATCCACCGTACCGCTGGTACTGATCGTCACATCGCCAGCTCGGATGTTCAAGTTTCGATGGGAAACCTGACCGTTAATCATCTCGAAATCGATCTTCTGCTCGGGCATTTTTACCCAGACTTTTTGAGCGCTAACGGCTTGCGTGAAGTCTTGTTTACGGATCGCGTTAATCTGCTGTACGAGCGTAATAATCTGGTTCGACAGTGGCCCAGGGCCGACCTCAGCACTGTGGATCAGCAACTGACCGACAACAGTCTGATTGCGAGTGTTGCTTGGATTCAGCGAAGCTTGGTCCAGTTTCAAACTCAATCGCCCTTCAACCGAAGTTGCATCAGCCAGCAGAGGCGTCACGTACTTCAACCACGATTGGCACATTTCAGGAGTGATCGCGACATTCTCAAGCACAATCATCGGTTTTTGATAGATGATCATGTCTTGAGCCGTTAAATCACTGGCGACGTCCCAACGCACCACACCACCACTAACCGGTATCTCAGCCGCCGTTGCCAATTGTCCATTGGAGACCGATACCGGCACATCGGCGGGACCGATGTTGATCCCGACCAATCGAGCTTGATCCCAACCCAAGCGTGTTGCGGCTTGTAGGCCTGCCAGAGAACTGCCGACACTATCGGCTTTGCCCTTCCACACAACTTCGATCGGTATGGTTTTCTTACCAGCCATCTGTAACTGCCCGCCGGTCCAAGGTTGAATACGCTCAGCAACCCGAGCCGCGTCGTAAACAGCTTTTCCATTGATGGCGATAATCTGTTCAGCATTGACGGTTTTGTAGTCCAACGTGCCCGCGTAGTTGATCCACGGGGCTTCCATCCGACAAGTGTCGAGCGTTAGCGAACTGGTAGCGATATCCCATTTGCCGCCTAAGCCGGCTTTGATCACTGGTTCGTCCCATATTTTTGAAACCAGCCGACCAGCTAAGTCTTGATTCTCGAAGGCGACATTGTTTGCTGTCGAATCGAGTTTGAAGGATGCTGAAGCAGAATTCACTTGCCAGTCCAATGTGCCCTCAACGGTCCCAGATGCAGCCATTTGTGTTGGAACAGCTCCGCCATTCGGTGGCAAAACCGCTCCAGGTTTCGCACCGCTTTGGACATTCTTCATCAATCGGCTTAAGTCTGCTCGAAAGCCCGCCCGTCCAATCCGACCACTGCCATCGGGGCTTGCTGCATCGGTTGCTCCTAAGGTGAACGACGTCGCCAAGACTTCCAACTTTTCGACAACTAACGCGGATATGTTCGAAGTATCAACGCGGCCTTTGAAGTTACCAGCCATCTGCGATTCAGAAACTTGAACCTGCGATGAACTCAATTCAAAGGGTTGCGTACGCCAAGTCGCTTGCAGGACCTCGGCATGCCGCATGTCCAAGCGACCTTCAACACCTAAACTGACGTTCCCGCCAAGTACCATATCTGCAGGCAGTGCTTGAAAGGCCATTCCACGTTTCTGCCATTTGGCTAAGTCACCAACCAATTGAACGGAAAAGGCAGCCGGCGGCAAGACTGTGCTCGATGTGACTAGACGAATCGGCTCGCGCAAGTCAACTATTAGTCGCTCTTGCTCAGAGGTTAGATCCAACTGGGCAACATCAATCTGAGTTGGTGAATTGTTCTCAAGCCGCGCGGTCGCGTTGAACAATCCTTTCCAAGCTGGTTCGTTCAGTTGCCCGCCTACGGTCGATGCGATCATCAGCGGCGTTGTATTCAATTCACCTTGAGCAACAACCACTCCAAGTTGTGTTTGATTCCACTGAAGTTTCAAATCCGCTTGGCCCGTCATGGCCTTGATTGGCAGATCAACGAATTCGGACAATCGCTGTTGCAGCAATGCCAAGTTTACGTTGCCATCAAAGGCTCCGGCCTCAGGTGTTCCTCGCCCTTGCAAGTTACAAAACTCGGCTTGGCAAAGGCCACCAAATTGAATTTTCTGATCGCTGCCCATTCCAGCTTGGACTTGCAATTTCAATGGATCATTCCAACTCAATTGCTTTCCTGAGGCTATCGCTTTAAGTCCAGCCAACTCGAAACTCGCGCTGCTCAGCGGCGTACCAGCTGCTGTCGTTTGTTGCGATACAATGAACTGGGCAGTACCTGCGATTAACTTCGTATCTTGTCGCATCGGAATGAGTGATTCAGCGGTGTGCACGAGTCGCGCCAAATCCACCGCGCCACGCGCATCGACCACCGCGCCCGGCAGCCATGGTTGTGTTAAGGTGGGTGTCACAATAGGCCAAGGAATCTGAGCCACCGCGGTCGCGCTTCCGAAGTCACAATTCAAGATACCGTTTTCAAGTTGCAATTTCGCATCGGCCAGTGTGCATCGCCCGGATGCAGCGATTTGTTCAAACTGAGCTGGATTGCTTCCAACCAATTGCGGTGCGACGACGAACAATCTCGATGTTTCCAACTGCTGAACATCGATGCTCCAGCGATTAGCGTCGACTATTGTACCAGCCACCTTGGCTGAGACCGAACCGTTCAAACTCTCAATGGGTAACTCTGGCATACGGGCATGAACAATGTGCCAAAAATCGAGTGGGATGTGATCCATCATGGCTCGCAGTTCGAACGCAGGCTGGCCTTCAGTTTGTTCTACTTCGGCGGCAAGAGTGCCACCACGATCTGCGCCCGCACCTGGAATGGCAATGAAAGCACTCGTCGCAGCTTGGTTGGACCCAATCGGGCTAGTCGACGCAGCCAAGTTCGCTTGCAGCTTGATCGGCCCGATGACCTGATCTGCCGTTGGCAATGCAACGGACAGTACTGGTACGTTTAGAATCCAACTTTGAGCGCTGTTGCGAGTGCTCAAATTAAAGCGAGTATCGACGACTTCAATGGAACCTAAGTAGCTAGTTGTTTTTGTTTTGGCGTCAGGAGTGCTAGCGGTCTGCTGATCAAGCAGCGGCTTAAGAGCTTGTTCAATATTGCTGGTGCCAGCATAAGTCACCACGTCCGCTTCGACGTTGGCGATACGGATGGTTCCCATGTTGGAACTGTTCAAAATCCAACCAAAGATACCCTTTTCGGTTTCGACACTGCCAATGCGGACCAGCGTATTACCTTCGCCGTCCTTGAGCTGAACACCTTGCGCGGAAATCGGTTTGAACCAGCCCGCTTGCACTTGCTCCAAGTCTAGCTTGAGCGGAGCGAGTCCACCAAACCGATCGACGAGCCCAAGGAGGATACCGCGATTGGTCAATATTTTGGGTAGAAAAAGGGTTCCTAAGAACAGAACCAACATGAACATCAGCAGCGCCGTTCGCCACGGTCGTCTTCGCGGTGATCGCTTCGTTACTGGTCGATCAAAATCATCTTGATTTCTTTTGGCCACGTCCTGCACTCCATTGTCGACTTGCAATCGCTAGCATTTTCCACCTAGAAACGTGGATTCTAGTAAAAATGCGAATCGCACCGCCAGACCAGTGTAGAACAGTTGTCCTCAACTGTTCGCGGATCGGAATGCGGGCACAAGCTGCCCTCCCCGTGGCAGACGCTGCCAGCGTCTGCGTGCGATCGGCATTTTGACTTTGACAGCGAAAAACAGAGTTTTTAGTGAAATTCGGTTGACTTGACTTTCGCAAATCGTTGTTTTTCAACCCCCAAAAGGGCAGTGAGAAGCCCAACGATCCGCAGAGTAAATCTGCGGGATTCGCGGGATGAACTTGCGGGACGGCTGCCAAACGCAGCGAAGCTGCGCGTGACTGCCAGGGGACACCGGTGTCCTTTTCCAGCAATCAAGCCAGTACCTTGTCCGCTATAGCGAATGCCAAAGTTCGAGGCCAGAAGGTGGCTGAATCGGGAATTGTCTGGTTACTCATCACAGTAATCACCACTCCTGTCTCGGGATACATCAACAGGTACGTGGCAGCCCCGCGCTGAGAACCCGAGTGGGCCACAAAGCGACGAACGCTGGTTGCCGTGCGTGTTTGTCCCAGGTCCCAACCCATACCGTAGTTGAGGTTGTTAGCATCCGGCGCGGTCCACGCCGTGACGCGTGATTCGGGCGACAATATCGTACCGTTGATCACTTGTTGACCAAATCGGGCTAAGTCAAGCGAAGAGCTCTCCAAGCCGCCACCCAGAACTTTCCAGGAGGTATTGTCCGCAGTTACAGACTGAACGCTGCCTTTGACCGATTGATACAAGCGGCTGCGGTAGCGGTTTCCGTCGGATCGATTCTCGACTTGCAAGGTTGGCAAATTATAGGCGGACGACAGTCTCTCACGCACGATTTGCGTGATGTTCCCGCCAACGGCGCCCTCCATGGCAGCACCAAGCAGTGTGTAGCCATGGGTGCTGTAGACATAGCCGGTGCCGGGAGCGAAAACCAACGCTTGATCCCAAAGCTGCGCAGCGGCGGCTTGCTGCGTAGCGAAATTGCCGGTTGGATTTGTCCAGTCATCGTTAACACCGTTGTTCGACTGGTAGTGTCCTGCACCTCCTCGGTGCGACATCAGTTGAGCCAGTGTATGCGATTGATGCACAGGCATCTCCGGCACATACGAGCGCGTTTGATTATCAATATCTATTAATCCTTGTTCCTGCAAATCGAGCGTCAACGTCGCTCCCACCGCTTTGCTGATGGACGCAAGGCGATTGATTGTTTGCGACGAATACTTCAGCCCTTGAGAATCATCCGCTTGCCCAAAACCGCGTCGATATAGAAAATTGCCGTTTTGGGATACGGTTACGCTAAAGCCCCATTTCTGATTAGCGGTGGTCCGCTCGGTAGACAGACCGTCGACCTCTGACTTCAGGCTCCAGTTGACGCGTGCCCCATCCTGACGCCAAACGGCAGCGTACCTGGTTCCTGAAGACGTCTGGTAGCGCTCCATGTCCACTGGCCGATAGCCTAAGTCGGCCATCTCATTAAGTCGGTTCCACAGCCCCACTTCCGTCATATCGCGAACACTCGCCCACGCGCGACCATTGGTATTGGCAACCCAAACGGCACCATATCGCTGCACTCCAGCCTGCTGGTAGGACTCAATATCGCTAACGCGATGGGTAGCGCTCAATGATTGAAAGAGACTTGCGAATGCTGCGTCAGTCAATCCCGTTCGCAATACCCATGCGCGATTGGTCAAGTTGCGAACCATAACCAAGGAGTAGGTTAGAGCACCGTTGATGTTATCGACATCGACATCCGTGGGTATATAAAGCCCCTTGTTTTGATCCAAAAAGGCTTGATAACTGGTGGCATTCATATTGCGTCGCGATACCCAAGCCAATTGCTCGGTGTTCTTAATCCAGATTCCGGCATACAAAGTTCGAGTACCCAGCAGGTACGTCTCCTGATCGACCAATCGATATCCCCTCGCTGAGTAGTCTGTCCATTGAGTGTTGAATTGTGTACTAGTCATGTCGCGCAGGGCCGCCCAAGGTCGACGGCTGGGGTTAGCGATCCAGATAGAATTGATTCGAGCTTGCCCGCCACCACCATCGGCGACGTCTACGTCGACAGGCAAAAAATTCCCCCGTAGGGTGTTGAACGTCGAAGCATATTGCGCACTGGTCTGGTCATAAAAATGTCTTGTCTCCACTTGAGCTGCATCTTGATAAATCGGGTCTGCCGCCAAGTAAGCACGTCCCTCAAGAGACTCTACCCCAACCAGCTGTCGTCGCTTCTTTTGTTTGGTGGCAATCAACGCAGATTTGCTAAGAGCA
>JANNNN010001027.1:0-7568 GCA_031398555.1 Planctomycetia bacterium
CATAGCGAAGCATGTAAAGGTGATAGGCACTGCGGGTGCATCCATTGGATAGTTTGGCTGGGGCGATGCCAGGAATCTCGCTTAACAGTTTGGTGAGATAAATTGCGTTGGTGTTGCGCTCGTCGGATTGCTTCTCGAAGCGAGTCCACTGCGCAACCAGCAATGCGGCTTGGAATTCGGTGATTCGGAAGTTGGCGCCGCGACCGGCGCTTGGTGCGGATTTGCCGCCGCCGGGAGTGTGGAAGTTGTAACACTTATTGAAGAAGGCTTCGTCGTTGGTGGTGAGCGCACCACCTTCACCGCAGTTTAAATTCTTACTGGATTGGAAACTAAAGCAACCGCCAATGCCGTGTGTGCCGACTGGAGTGCCGCGATACTCGGCCAGCGGAGCTTGGCAAGCGTCTTCGATGACTTGCAGGGAATGTTGCTTGGCGACAGCATTGATTGCGTCCATGTCGGCTGAGTAACCGCCGATGTGAACAGGCATTAGTAGCTTGGTGGCCGGTGTGACGGAGGCAGCGATTTTTGCTGGATCGATTTGAAAAGTATGCGGATCGCTGTCGACAAAAACGGGGAGTGCGAAGCTGTTGGTGATGACGTTGAAAGTGGCTACGAAGGTGTAGGGAGGCAGGATGACTTCATCGCCTGGACCGACGTTGAGAGCGCCGAGGGCGGTGAGCAGTGCGGTAGTTCCCGAAGAAGTTGCGACGCAGTATTTGGCTTGCAAACGCTTTGAGAAAGCGGCTTCGAATTCGGCACAGCGCGGTCCGCCGCCTGTGCGACCCCAAGTGCCAGAATTCAACACATTGAGCAAGGCGTTCTCTTCGGTTTCGTCCCAAACAGGCCATTCAGTTACCGCCTTCGAGATTCGAACCGCAGCTTTGTCGACGACTGTGCTAACAGGGTGAGCGACGGCGGTCGTGGACTTGGCGATGCAAACACCCGCACTGACGGCGACGGTATTGCGGAGGAATTTTCTACGACTTTGCGATATGGACATGGTTCTTACCTATCTGAAGCGATGAAAGTGAGTTCCCCAAGGTTACCAAGTTTTGGCTAGTCCATTTGACTTTTCTATTTTGTTGGTTTTAAACACCCAGAAGAAGCAGAATTTGTTTTCGTTTGACCATGGAACGGGAGAACGAGGCTCTGCCGAGCAAGTCTTCACAGCCCGTTCGAGTAAGATGTACCTGCAGACTTCCATGGGTTCTTCGAAACAGCTTAGGTTTTGCTAAGTTCGCGTTTAAAAGTGAAGTCTCCTTGTTGGGTTGAGACACGCTCGGCAGGAGCCTCGTTTTCCCAATCGAACTGCCCCTTGGTTGCGGCAGCATCATCCACGCGGGGACAGTAGGAAAACGGCCGCTAGACCAGGTCCTGTCGGCGGCGTTGGTTTTTGCGGCGACTGCAATCATCACAGACGCCATGAATGATCAGGCGATGACTGCGAACGCGGAAGCGATGTTGCTTTGCGATCTCGTCGCGGAGCTGTGCAAGTTGCTCGGATTGGAACTCGAGTAACTGGTGGCAGGTTACGCAGTAGAAATGATCGTGCGCCGGGTAGCCGTAGTCGTGTTCGTAAACACTGCGGCCGTTGAGTTCAAAACTGCGTAGCAAGCCTGCGTCAACGAATTCTTTCAGCGTGCGGTAGACGGTGGGTCGACTGACGTAGTTAGGATCGCCTTTGCGGGGCAGTTGGTCGATCAACTGGTCGGCATCAAAGTGCTCGTGCCGACTAAAGACTTGCTCAACCAAGAACTGCTTTTGCTTGGTTTTTCTCAGTCCACGACTTAGCAAGTACTCTTCAAATCGCTCAATAGGCGACTGCGAGACTTCGACGGCTTCGAGGGCGACTGTGTTGGGTTGATCTGACACGCGAGTAGACCGAGCGCTGACTTGGATTTGAAGAGAATGTGACTAGTTACGATTGCATCATTGTAGACTTTGAACAAGTTGATGCAAATTTACCAAGTTTACGCAGTTCAGGTAGTTTCGCACGATTGTCTTAATCCTGCTGGGATTACAATCATGCTGCAAAACACATGCACGCTGAACATTTAGGAAAATAATTCGACACTAAGCGAACGAATCTAACAATCGGTCGAGTGCGCCAGACAATTTTTCAGGGGATTCGTAGCTACCGCTAGCGATGGCTTGGCGAATCGCGTCGACACGTTCTTGCCGAATGCCGGTCGAAGCTTCCGAAGCACCCGAGGCTTGAACATCGCTGAGGGCTTGTGCTTCGGCTGACAAATCAAGTTGGTCGGTAGGAATAGCAGAAGAAGAGCTAACAGGCTCTGAGGCCTGTGAAGGCGTTGAACGTTGGGTGCCTGATAGCGACTGAATGGACTGTGCTGATTGCAAACCGTTGATTTGCATAATGATACTCCCCTGCGATGTGTGTGTCCTTGCGGACGATTGGACAGGTGTCGACTAAGGATTGTTGAAGGGCGCTGCTATCCATGTCGAAAAACTTGGGAAGAAGGTCTGCCGAAACAGGCCTGTTCTTTCGTCAAGTCGATTGCTATCCGTAACCACCAGAGGTTGACTTCGCGAACGCGGGTGAAGTTCTCCCTTTATCGTCCGGACTCGTCAAACGCTCTACAAGTTCCTTTTAACTTCCGATTATGTGCAAAACACCACTGTTAACAATTCGTACGACTTGCACGCCCGTCCGCAAATCCCTTTGCATTGTCGAGACACGACTAACCCTCCTAATGGCTGAAAGGCTCTCAGCCACACTGGAATTATACGCTGCCCCAATGACTAAAGGCTAGATCAATCTCAAAGCCAAATGGTGCTTTGTACGAAGTTGTCGGGTACTAGCGACGGGTAATTACTACTTTCCAATGGGTCCGTTGCCTTACAAGCCGCTTGTGGAAAGCTAGCTATAGCAGCCTAAATGGCTCATTGGTCTTATCAGGACTTAGCGGGCTTGCTAAATACTCACTTGAGCAGGTGATCGACTTCGGCAGAGTTAGCAATTCTGGGTTACGGAATTGTGCGAGGAGCTTACAGAAAATGTTGCGACGCACTAGCAATTCAAATACCGTTCTTCTCGTGCCGTGTTTCAACGAATCGAGTCGTTTGCCCGTAATCGCTTTTTCAGACTTCTTGATAGACCATCCTGATACGATCGTGGTCTTTGTTAATGACGGAAGCACGGACAGTACCACGCAGACGCTTGAATCCGTCCAACAGCGAGTCGGGTCGGGGCAAGTCAAAATTTTGACACTTGCTCAGAACGGTGGTAAGGCTGAAGCAATACGTCAGGGAATGCACCTCGTCCTGTCGGGCTCATTCCAGTCACAATACCAACCCGACCTAGTTGGATATATGGATGCAGACCTGGCAACTCCGTTTTCGGAGATTGAACGCTTGATTGACGTTGCATTGCGTCGCACGGATGTAACGTTGGTTGTCGGAAGTCGCTTGGCCTTACAGGGTCACCGAGTCGTTAGGAAGCCATCACGAAAATTCTTGGGGCGGCTTTTTGCGATAGCAGTTTCGCTGACATTAGACATCGGACTTAGGGATACTCAGTGCGGGGCCAAGATCTTTCGTAACGGAGAGTATTTGCGGACGGTGTTCGGCAAGAAATTCTCCGACCGTTGGTTGTTCGACGTCGAGATTTTGACACGCCTGCGTTCTGGTTACTCAGCCGAAATTTACGAATGTCCATTGGAAGAATGGCGCGATGTAGGCCATTCACGTCTTCGAACACGCGATTTCATGATCGCTCCATGGAAGCTTTGTCAGCTTGCGTACACGTATCGAGTAAAACCAGCCTGCATGAGTTGGATTCGAGGGTCAAAGCCAAGTAAGCCAAACGATCTGACAGAGCCAATGTCCCTATCGACCTGTACTAGTGAACCAGTTTACTTGACGCCGCAAGCCAGTCGCAAATCGGCTTGATCGATTCATAAAGGCAATGCTCATCGAGCGGTGCGAAGGAGCCGTAAATGGACAACGTAATTGGAACACAAGTGACGCCAGCCAGCCAAGTTGATTCGGGGCATGTTAAAATATGGCTTCGATCGAATGCAATCTACTTGTTAACCCTTGTAGTAGGCATTGCCGTTTTTGCAGCGACTCCCAAGCGTTCTGTTTCGTCCAACTATGAACAAGCTGCAGTCCATTGGATCGAAGGCTCGCCACTGTATGCAGAGTCCAAGGAAAACGGGCATGGCTTCCTCTATTTACCCCAAGCTGCGATTCTACATGTTCCTTTTGCAATCATCTCTAGTGTTTCGGGCTTACCCTGGGCTGGCGATTTATGTTGGCGGGTTGCTTCCTGGCTAGTACTTATCTACAGCTGCTGGCACTTTCGAAAACTATCAATTCAATCACGTGAAACCGATTGGATCATGGCTTGTTGCGTTAGCCTGTTAGGGCTTAGTTGTTTACGAATTGGTCAATCGACCTTGTTGTTAACGGCGCTGATGATACTTGCAGTTGTAGCTTGGCGATGGCAAAGATTCACTCAAGCGGCTCTGTGTATCGCGTTGGCAGTGGCTGTGAAACCGCTGGCCATCGTTCTCGCGTTGCTGATGTTTGCGATTTCCAGTCCGATGCGAGTCCGTTTGCTTTTGGCTTTTATCGCATTGGTCCTGTTTCCGTTCGCAACTCAAACTCCTGCATACGTGATTGCACAATACCTAGATTGTTGGGCCATGTTGCGGACTGCGGCGGATCTAGGAAATTCCGGTGAGTGGGCTCAACTGTTCGGAATGTTGGATTTCTTTGGAGTGCCGACATCTGGCAGACTTCAGAATATATTTCGAGTCGTTGCGGCGTTGGTTACTTTGGCGTTGGCATTTCGCACGCTAAGTCTCGCCAGCGTTGAAAAACAGGCGATGTGGCTCTTTATTTGGACGGTCGTTTATCTGTTGCTTTTCAATCCTCGCACCGAGAATAGCACCTACTGTCTGCTTGGGCCGGTATTGGGAGTCATTGTTGTGGACAGCTTTGTTCGTAACGGGCGAAGCTGGCAAACAATCATGCTGGCCGTTCTGACTGTATTGATTGCGGGCAGTTACGAGATCGGTAAGAACTTTACACCGTCGGGTGACAAAGCGATTTGGTTGGCACCTTTAGGTGGGTGCATGCTCGTTGTTTACTTACTGTTAAGATTCAGCCGCGAAGAGCAACTCGTTCGAGATCGCGAACCGTCGATGGCCTTGTGAACCGACGGCGTTAGCCGCGGGTTTCGAAGTTGGTGGCTACAAAGTACTTAGTGATTGCCAAATGCAAAATCAGCCCCAGCAAAACACGCAGCCATTGGTGGAGCTACGTGTAACGATCGTCGACTATTTCGGCTTTCGCGGTTAGCGCCGACGGTTCACGCTGATGCTGGCAGCATCAGACATGGGCGCGCAAAATCAGCCAGAGCCTATGGGCATTGAACCACCGGCTGTGGGAACGATAGCGCCTAACGAATAAATGCGAGAACTGATCTTGGCTTGCGCATCGCGTTCTGGGAGTATCCGCCAAATTTGCTTGACAATCCTAATTGCTGGTCAAAGCCTCCGATGCGAGTTCTCATCTTCGAACCTCAGTACGTTGGCCATAACCTTGCATACGTAAACTATTTGGCATCGAGACTGATTGAACTGGATTGTGAAGTTCACTTGGTGACTTCCCGCCAGTCGCTGGAGTCTGACGAGTTCGAGAACCACCTGGGGCATTTGCGACCTCATTTACATTGCTTAACCGTCGATGTTTTTGCGGCGCGTTCGAATGGTAACGGAATTCGTGTAAACGGAATCGTAGGCGCATTGTCTTTAATGCGTGGCTTGCGAATGGGTTTAGCCCGCATCAAACCCGATCACCTTTACGTTCTATGCGGCAATCCGCTCGCGCATTGGATGGGCCTGCCAAATTCAGTATCGAGATACTTGCGGAAACAGGGGATTGAATCCGAAGTCGTTCTGCTGTTCGGCAAGTATGCGTATTTACACCATGGATTCGTGAGTTCGCTCAAAGAGAAGCTTGCATTGTTCGCCTTGTCTCGTGGGCCGTGGAACAGAGTTCATCACATCTTGCCGCGAGCTATCGAAGCGATGTCAACGTTCAGTAGCGAATTCGCTCAGCGTGCTCGCCTATTGCCGGACCCAATTGATCCACCGATTGTGATGTCTCGAGTGGAGGCTCGACGAACCTTGGGACTGCCTGAAAGCGGGCGATACATTGGACTGGTGGGAGTCATTGAAAAACGCAAAGGGATCTTCAAATTTCTTGAAGCGTTCGAAAAAGCCTTAGTCGATCTACCGGCCGATGATTGCGTTCTATTAGCGGGTAAATCATCCGAAGAAGTTCGCGGTTTTCTCGCGTCGCGTTTCCAAGGGCTTACCGATTCGGGCCGATTGATTTTCTTGGATCGCCATTTGAGTACGCAGGAGCTGTGGGCAGCCTGCAATGCGGCAGACGTGGTGACCACCCCCTACCCAGACCATGTATATTCGGCCAGCATCGTGATTCGAGCGGCAGCGGTAAATCGATTTGTGCTAGCAAACAAGATTGGTTGGATGGAAGAAACCATTGAAAAACTCTCTCTGGGTATGACTGGCAATATCAACGATTCGCAGATGTTCGCTGCCAAGATAGTGGAGTCAATGGAGGCTTCCGTGAATTTTAAAATCAATGAGCGCGCTCAGCGGTTCGTCCAATTTCACAGTCAAGCCAACTTTGCCACCTGTCTGACTGACCGAATTTGCGAACGTCTGCATCGACGACATTTGAACGACCAGGTTTATCGGGAGCAGAATGACGCGGCCTGATGGTGCATTTATTGCCATAGCGATCGTCTTTCAGGTCGCAAAATGCTGCGGGAGAAGACGCACTGATCAACTCAGGCTGGAATCCTAAGCTACGTGCAGTTACATAGCAGATTACTGAGTCGTCGTTTATGCTAGGTAAACGAAGGGTGAGGCTTGCAGTCGGTTTAGACTAAAAACTCCTGCTCACCCCAGTCAACTCAATGCATTTAAACTGATACTCCGCTACAGATCTACAGAATAACGATGACGCACCGTCCAGAAGATTATTTCAATCGTGAGACTAGTTGGCTTGCATTCAATCAACGTGTTCTGGATCAAGCGAAGAATCCGCAAGTTCCTTTGCTGGAGCGACTGAAGTTTTTGGCGATTACCAGCAGCAACTTGGACGAATTCTTCATGGTGCGGGTAGGTGGATTGCAGATGCAGAAGGCCGCCAAAGTTGCTTCGACGGATGCATCAGGCATGACGGTCTTGGCTCAGCTTGAATCGATTCGCCAACGGACTTTGGAGATGACTCAAGATCAGTACGACTGTTTTCACAAGGAATTGGAACCTGGTTTGAATGCGGCGGGAATTACTCGTGTACGCTTGGTCGAAGCAAGTGTCCGGCACCGCGAAGCGGCTGAAAGGATCTTTGAAGAGGAGGTCTTTCCAGTGCTTTCGCCGATGGCGATCGAAGCTGAGCGTGAGTTTCCGCTGTTGGTGAATCATGCGTTGTATGTTTGCCTTCAAGTCGCCGCACCCAAACAAGATCCGCCTTATCGTTTTGCGATTGTCCCGCTTGGAAAAACC
>JANNNN010001033.1:0-3171 GCA_031398555.1 Planctomycetia bacterium
TGTTTTTCAGTGAAAAGATCCGCGGCCAAGGTACACCCAATCCTCGCACCGATCTCTTCATTATTCCAGCTCAAACATCATTGCTCGCGACTTATTCGACATGCTCAAACATCAATACCAGTACAGCAACGCCGCTGTCGAGCAAATGGGGATACAGTTGGGTGATGGGTGAGAATTGCTGTACACAATACAATCACGTTGCCACACCCAACAAGAATTCCTGCGGTGGAACGGGCTTCACAGGTTCAATGACAAACATGGCCATGCAGGTGTCGGCTGCAAGCCGACATACAGGTGGCGTGCAAGGCATGTTGGGCGATAGTTCCGTTCGGTTTTTGACCGACAGTATCGATCTCAATGTATGGCGTGCGCTGGGCAGTCGTTCAAGCGGTGAAGTGGTGTCCCTGGACGAATGAAGTCTGATATCTGAGAAGGGAAACGACTTTGCTAAGTAGCCGTAGCTGTTTGCAGGTGTTTTTAACTGCGTCCATGTTGGCTTGCGTTCTTTGCGGATGCCATGATCGGGCGGCAGACTTTACGCCCTCCAGGGAGCGCGCAGAAATGGCGCTCAATGAAGCTATGGCAGCGTGGCAGGCTGGCCAACCAGCCGGCGAAATCCCACAATCGAAGCCTGCCATTCACGTTACCGACAATCATCAGCAGCGCCAACGCGGCTTGGAAAAATACCGTATCTTGGGCGAAACAGTTGCTCGATCAGGTCGTACCTTTGTTGTGGAACTTGTTCTGAAATCACCCGAAGAAAAAGTGAAGACGGAATACATCGTCGTAGGTATCGATCCTCTGTGGGTTTTTCGCCGCGAAGACTACGACCTGCTCATGCATTGGGATCATCGCATGCCGGACCTCCCGAAAGAAACTGAAAAACCTTAAACGACAGTGCAATATGCAATCAGATTGTGAGCGACCCGACGAAGCTCCCTTGCTAAAACCTGACGCTCAGGACAAATATTTCCAAGCTCCGGCAGAATGTGAGCGTCCAGAAGATGTGCCCTTGGTGGGGTGGCGCGCGATCTTCGCTGCCATCCAACTTCGAATGCGATTTGCAATCGTACTGTTGGTACTTGCCGCCCTTGCCGCTGGTTGGCCTTGGTTAACCAATATTTGGGAGCGCATTGTGGCGCGATTATCACCCTATTCCGCTGAGTCGATAGTCGCTGCTGGAACCGATTACTTCTGCCCCATGGACCCCGGCGTGGTTTCCGATTGGCCCGCTATTTGTCCGGTCTGCAACATGGATTTGATTCGGCGACAAAAATCGGATAGCCAGTTGCTCCCAAGCGGCGTGCTCGCGCGGATGCAGATTTCACCCTATCGCGTTGCCTTTGCCGGTATCCGCACTGTGCCTGTGGTCTCTCGCGAACTTCAATCGGCGATCGAGACACCTAAGCAAGAACTCGTTGTGCCCGTTACTGCGGTTGTCTATTGGGACTCAGAAACCGTCGTCTACGTAGAAACAATGCCTAGCATGTTTGACGCCGTCCCCATTGAGGTAGCGCGACGTGAAGGCAACAGCTACATTATAAAATCCGGTCTTCAGCCAGGGCAACAAGTCGTCGCCACGGGCACCTTGCTGGTAGATGCCGAATCTCGACTGCACCCGCACTTGTCAACCCAATATTTTGGCGCTTCGTCGCAAGCGTCCAACGCACCTCCGACGTCGGTTCCTCGATCTCTCGCGCACGCTTCCGAGCCACTAGAAGGGGCGGAAGTGTCGTTAGTGGAATCGCAACGCTACTGTCCGGTCACAAAAGCGAAGCTGGGCTCCATGGGGGCTCCAGTATTCGTCGAGGTCGTTGGAAGAAGGATTGCTCTTTGCTGCAAAGGTTGTCGCGATCGCCTTTTGGCAGACCCAACGCGTTACCTCAATTGGCTTGACGAACGCCTAGCCAGTGAGCGAATTGCGAATTAGTGAATGGTTATGCTAACCAACTTTTTACTTCGAGTGATACAAGCCCGGATTATGATATTCGGGTTAGCGATTGCTTGGGCATTCTTTGGTATCTGGATTGCGTTACAAACACCCATTGATGCGCTCCCGGATATCTCCGAAAACCAAGTTCTTGTTTATACTCCTTGGCCAAATCACAATCCACCGGAAATCTATTCGCAAGTTTCTCGACCGCTTGCCGAGGCCTTACAAGATATCCCAGGCATTGTGACGGTTCGAGGATCAAGCGACGTGGGGTTCTCGTTGCTGTACCTCATTTTTGATCATTCTCTAGATTACGCATCCGCCCGAGAACGGGTATCCAGACGGCTCAAAAATACGAATGTCAATTTGCCAGCGGGTGTGAAATACGAACTGGCCCCCGAAGGAATTCCAACCGGTCAAATCGTATGGTACACGTTGTCCGGAAAAGACACCGACCTAATGGAGTTGCGCAACTATCAGGATAGGTTTGTCGCGCCGCGCTTACGCAAACTTTCAGGCGTGGCCGAGGTATCGAGCGTGGGCGGCTTTGAGCCGGAAGTACACGTAAATATTGACTCTAATGCCCTTGCGGCACATCGCCTGTCACTTGTTGATGTCGTGCATCCCGTAAGGGAACAATGGGGAAATTTGCTTGAAACTGTTGCCACTGAGGCTCATTCCACCCTCCAGTTGAATGACGCTGCAGCGGCTCTTGAGGCTAGTCACATATTGCTTTCAAATGACACTCAAATTCGTTTGGGAGACGTGAGTCGAATCCGGCTTCAGCCCGCGCCGCGTTGCGGAGTATTCGAACGCGATGGCACAGAGTTGGTTGGAGGTGTTGTGCATCTGCAGGCAGATAGGAATCCGCTTCAAGTGACTAGAGCTGTACTCGCTGAGCTACAATCGATTGGTGATCTCCTTCCCAGTGGATACCGCCTTACTCCCTGTTACGATCGCATTGGATTGATTACGGGCGCCGTATCGACTGTCACGCAAACGTTGCTTGAAGCACTACTGGTGACGACGATTTGCATAATCTTCATCATGCGACATTTGCGCACGTCGCTCGTGATTACCTTGACTCTTCCGCTGGCCGTCCTAGGTGCCTTCTTGGGTATGCAGGTCCTACGATATGCAGGTCTGAATGTGCACGTAAATATCATGTCCCTAGCAGGTATTGCCATCTCTATTGGTGTGTTGGTCGATGCGTCGGTAGTCATCGTTGAAAATGTGAC
>JANNNN010001036.1:0-1655 GCA_031398555.1 Planctomycetia bacterium
GTTGAGTAATCCTGAATTCGTTGCTGGCTATGTACGCCAGAAACGAACGACAGAGTAATCCAGCGATTCTATCCGATGACGTGTACGAAGCTGGGAGCGCGGGGGTGTTCTCGGCATTCGTCTGGCCGGTTATGGCCGGGCGTGGGCGATGCAGAAATTCCTTGGTCTGTGTTCTTGATCAAGGCCGTTACGGTTCAAAGCAGGTGATGCAGCTCTTCTAGCTGCGTAATCCTATCCAGGGGATTCGGACCATCTTGGTTCGTCTAACCTGGCTGGCGTGGGGAGCACTGTGTCGAGTGATCGATCAGTCCGGGCGTGACATGCTCGGGGACCGTCGGCAAATCCGATGGCTGCGAATAGCTCAACCATGAAAGGCCCGTAAGGGCTTGCCAGTGAGTTTTGGGGGAGACGGTGCCGAACTGCGAAAAGCGGTAGTCGACGGGTACGGAGGGGCTTCTACGTTCGCCCTCCAGAAATCAGGTTGATGCGCGAAGGGTTGTCCGTTGAAGGTACGGGCGTCCGCCCGTGATCTGCCAACGTACATACAACCCATCACTCGTATCATCTTGGAGACTATGCCGACTCGGAAGAGCGGACATACGACTGCTGTCGATCTGGGTAACACCGGATAGCGACGTGACCCACAAGACGAAGACCGTAACTAATGCAGGAAGCTCTGTGGCAGCCGGGGTGGTGCTCGGTGCCTGGCGTTGTCAGCCAGGTGATTGAAACGCCGCAGAGTGGGAGTGTGGCCTCAGTAGAAGCTGGGCGGGAGCCTGGGCGATTTTTGCGGCAAGGCAGTCGCAGATCGTTTGCGTGCTAACAGGTGGTGCTGAGCGCGATGCAACGACGAAAGGGCTGACGGGCAGTATGAAGCTGTTGAAGAGAATTGCTTCCCATGGAGAGATCTCCTTGGGTGGTCCTTGGAAGGGCGCGAGCGGCTACGGATGAGGAACTCGGGAGAGTTCTTCTTTCGTGGCGGCAGACTGACGGCAAACGTTACCCGTGCGCCTTGGCGCAGAGCGTTTGCCGAAGGTTTTCATGGATGATGGGCAGTATGGATTAGAGGGGTTCTATAAATGAATGTAGTCCCCTTCGAAATTTAGTGCCGATGCATGTGCGACCAGTTGGGCTCTATGTGTGAGTCCACTGGAAGCAATGCAATCAACCATGCCGCGTTCTTGGAAGGAGTAAGGCTTTCTGTGGAGCTTGTGCCTATCGAACAAGCTCCATTTCTTTTCCTATGGTGCGCATGCTGTATCGCGCTGAGACGACATCTGTCGAAGGCTTCGTTCAGCAGATCGCGTGCTGCTACCTGCGCCATGGATACTGGTTCTATGTTGCGGGATTTATCCCGAAGGGAAAGGACCCTAGGGCGATCGATGAAAAGCTGATCGCAAAATACGGAATTGCAGTTTCCGAAGCGACTCGCGCCCGGCGCAAGAAAGCCGGCCAAGCCAATCTGCAGTACATACGATTCGATCGCTTCTTTGTAATCCTTGCGACTCAAGGCCAGCATCGCTTCTTCGAGGAAGAGCGAGATGCGATTCGGGACATTCGGAAAGTACCGATTAAATTTGCCGGGTATTCGATCAGCTACCGTCGAGGCGGACGGACTAGGGGAGGGGAACTCGATTCCGACTGGCACTCACATG
>JANNNN010001065.1:0-5867 GCA_031398555.1 Planctomycetia bacterium
AAGCGCTGCCACTCGGTAGGCTTCAGCCATGGTCGGGTAGTTGAAAGTGGTGTTGATAAAATACTCGAGTGTGTTGTGGGGCGCGGGCTGCTTCATGATCGCTTGGCCAATGTGGACGATCTCAGATGCATTGGGCCCGAAGCAGTGGACGCCGAGTATCTCGAGTGTTTCTCGGTGGAAGAGCAGCTTGAGCATGCCGATTGCACGACCTGTGATTTGGGCGCGCGCGAGGCTCTTGAATTGCGAATGACCGACTTCATAAGGCACTTTAGCGGCTGTCAATTCGCGTTCGGACTTGCCGATACTGCTAATTTCTGGACTGGTATAGATACCGGTGGGTACGTCGGTTAATTTCAGGCAACTACTTGAGCAGCCGGTAATGTGCTGTGTGGCGGCGCGACCTTGCATGTATGCGGCACTGGCCAGTGCTGGGAAGCCGATGACATCACCGACTGCGTAAATGTTGGGGCATTCGGTTTGAAAGTGATCATTGACTTTCAGGTGACCTCGAGTGGATGGCGTGATGCCAATATGTTCGAGTCCCATATTTTCAGTGTTCCCAGAGCGTCCGTTGGCCCAAAGAACGATATCGGTCTTGATCTGCTTGCCGCTTTCAAGAAAGAGAACAGCGCCGTCGCTGTGACCTTCCAAATGTTCAAAGGTTTCGTTATGCCGAATGAGAATGCCCGAGTCACGTAGGTGGTAAGAGAGGGCGTCGATGATTTCGTCATCGAGAAACTCTAGTAGTTTCTCGCGAGTGTTAACCAGGTTAACTTTTATGCTCAAGTTGCGAAACATGGATGCATACTCGCATCCGATCACGCCCGCGCCGTAGACGGTAATCGACTGCGGTTGAGTACGTAACTCGAGAATCGTGTCACTGTCGAAAATGCACGGGTGGCTGAAATCGACATTGGGCGGTCGGAAGGGACGGGAACCGGTCGCAATGACGATGCTCTCGGCATGAAACTGCGTCCCGTCTTCGATTTCGACTGTGTTCTTATCGACGAATTTTGCGTGACCGTAAATGACCGGCACTTGGTTGCGGTCATAGAAAGTCTGTCGCATCGCGACCTGCTTGGAGATAATTGACCGGCTGCTTGACCGCAACTGATCGAGCGTTGGGCTGAGTCGAATCCCCATATCCTTGAGGATGGGATTGTTCATCGCTTCCATAACCGAATAGATCGAATACCGCAGGGCTTTGCTGGGAATTGTGCCCCAGTGGGTGCAGCCGCCGCCAATTCGATTGTATTTCTCGAAAACTGCCACGCGTTTGTTTTCTTTGGCGGCTTGCATTGCTGCACCTTCGCCGCCTGGCCCAGTCCCAATAACAATGACATCGTATTCAGCGGGCTTTAGCATACTCTCGAAACTCCAAGCAGCTTTGGGACTATGAACTTTTTCTGTGTTGGCGTTGACGCTACACCCCGCTACCGTGTTCGACAACCGCATAGCCAGACATTTTTCCGATTCCCGTGCGGTTAACAAGGCGTCCGATGACGTGGAAGTTGTTGTTTCAGAAGAATTTGTTAACTTGTCGGCATTCTTTTTTGCTACATTAAGTTCCCGGCCCAATAGGACGGTAGTTCTTCGAATCAACCCAATCTCAACTTCAGCGACACATCGCAGCGAGTGATTGACAGCATGATCGAGCTCTTCGAGTTTGGTAAGGACTATGGTGACTTCACCGCGGTGCAGTCGGTTTCACTCAAAATAGAAGCGGGTGAGATGTTCGGGTTTATTGGTCCCAACGGAGCCGGTAAGAGCACATCGATTCGATATCTCGCAACGCTACTGAAAGCGTCTCGCGGTGATGGAATTGTCAACGGACACAGTGTCAACAAAGATCCGATGGCGGTGCGGCGGAGCATTGGTTATATGCCCGACGACTTTGGCGTCTACGATGGCATGAAGGTGTGGGAGTTTCTGGATTTTTTCGCAGTCGCCTATAAGATCGGTCGCACTCAGCGCAAGCAGGTTATTGTTGACGTATTGGAATTGCTGGACCTTTCCCACAAGCGCGACGACTACGTGAACGGGTTGTCGCGCGGCATGAAGCAGCGATTGTGTCTCGCCAAAACACTTGTTCATGATCCGCCCGTACTAATTCTTGACGAGCCGACGAGCGGACTGGATCCGCGTGCTCGGATCGAAGTGAAGGCGCTTCTGAAAGAGCTTCGGCGAATGGGCAAGACGATCTTGATCAGCAGCCATATTCTCTCGGAGCTCGCCGACTGCTGCACTTCGATTGGCGTCATCGAGCGTGGGCAGTTATTGATGCATGGACCGATTGATAGTGTGTATCGTCAGATTCGCCGCAATCGCATCGTAGACATTCGCTTCGTTGAAAAAGCAGAAGCTGGCATATCTATTTTGCGTTCATGCCCAGAGCTGCGCGATATTGACATCGACGGCAATCGCATCACCGCCGAGTTCGAGGCCGATGATGCGAAACTGGCTGAAATCATGACTCACTTGATCAACGAAGGGATTCCGATGTGGAGCTTCAATGACAAAGAGCCGACGCTCGAAGACGTGTTTATGCTGGTTACTAAAGGACTGGTGACGTAACTTCATAATCAAGACTACATGATCGAGAAGTAGTTCTCGACGGCGAAGTCGATGTAGTCTGGTCGAAGTTCCAATTTGTAGGCGTGGTACAAGCAGTAATTTCGAACTTGCAACAACAAATCGCGTGGGTGGCAGTTTCGGAATGGGCGACCGGTTGGCCGATAGTGCTTTTCAATCAAGTAGTTGACGGCTTCCGATATATGGGGAATGCCTAGCTTCGGACACATGATCTCGAACAGCTTGCGGAAGGCTTCTTCGGTGGGGTTGAGGACTTCGATTTTGTAGGGGATACGTCGCAAGAATGCGTCGTCGACGAGGTCCTTTGGTTGCAAGTTTGTCGAAAATATCACTAACTGGTCGAAAGGAACTTGAGTCTTTTTGCCGCTACTCATGTTCAAATAGTCATAGCGTTTTTCGAGCGGCACAATCCAGCGGTTTAGCAGTTCATCGACGCGCATCTTTTGGCGACCGAAGTCGTCAATTAGCAAAACACCGCAATTGCTTTTAAGCTGGAGTGGGGCTTCGTTGATGTTCGTATCGCGGTCGCGTTGGACTTCGAGCATTTCCATTGTCAATTCACCACCAGCGACGATAGTGGGACGGCGGATGCGAACCCAACGTTTGTCGACTTCGCAATGATCGAGCAAGCCTTCATTCTTGGGTTTAGGGGCGCGCTCATGCATCATGGGGTCATACAGACGCATGATTTCGCCGTCGATCAGAAGTGCGCGGGGAATCCAAATGTACTTACCAAAGGCCGCGGTGACGCGCTCAGCGATACTCGTTTTGCCGTTCCCAGGGTAACCATAGAGGAACATCCCGCGCCCGCTGTTGATGGCTGGACCGAGTTTCGAAAGCATTCGTTTGTCGATCAGCAGATCGTTGAACGCTTCCGTGAGTTGCTCGCGGCGCGGGTTCTGTCCTTCTACAGATTGTAGTTTCACGCACTTGCAATAGTCTTCGAGTCGGACTGGTGCTGCGCCGAAATAAGTCGTGACCAATGTATAACGACGGGCTCGATCGCGGCCTTGATCGGTCAGGGTATGGGTGTAGTCATTGACAGAGTTTGCGCCGCGATAAGCGGTGAGTTGCTCGAGTTTTAATCTATTTAGAATTGGCTCAATCAAGCGGAAAGGCAATTGCAGCTGGTCAGCAATGGTTCGTCCCATGGCTTCACCACGAGCCAGCAGAAAGCGCATCATCAGCTCTTCAACTAAGGCTTCGCTAAGGCCAGCTTCTTCCAGCGTTTTTGGCGCCGCAGGAACGAACGGTTCATCGCGATCGACTCCAGCAGTTTCCTGAATATTGGTTGCGTGAGGGCGAGTTGGACTAGATGAAGTTGATGGAGGCGGTGTCTGTGAAGCTTCGAGGACCTGAGGTTCCGATTCTACCGATTGTGAGGACTGGGTCCCACCGGCAGAGAGTTGGTTGATTCTCTGGATTAGGACATCCAACTGGCTAGTTTCGGCTGTAGCAGAGGTGTTCATCGTAGTTCAGATGTGAAGTTGTGGGACTTGCGCTAAGCACGTGCGCAATGAATCGTTTGCCAAATCTAATTCCTAGAAATTGGCATCGAACCCTAGGATACGATAAGGGTGTAAGCAAACCCAGATTCAGTCCGACATTCGATTTTGGATGACTTGGAAGCGGGTGCAAGAAAAAATCGTAGCCTGTGCGGATAGTGCTGGTTATACCGTTTCGCGCCGGAAGCAGATATGTTTGTGCCAGTTCGCGTCATCGAGCGATGGAAAATCTGTTCTAAGATGCACGCCTCGAGATTCGGTTCGAGCCAATGCGGCTTCGGCCATGAGGTGAGAGACGGTCAGCAAATTCTGCAACTCCCATCCTTCTTCAGAGTTGAATCGGTGGACTTGAACATAGCGTGAATAAGCGCGAATCGATTGCAGGGCTTCTTCGAGCCGATCGCGTCGGCGCTGAACGCCCACCAATCTCCACATAACGCTTTGCACTGAATTTCGGATGTCGGCAATGTCAAGCTGTTCAGATGACTTGTAATTACTGAGGCTAGTGATGGGCAGCACTCGATAGTCGTCCCGTTGTTCTTTTGCAGCCAAACTCGCTTGTTCGCCCGTGCGAGCCCCATAGACGAGTCCTTCCAGAAGGCTGTTCGAGGCTAGGCGATTGGCACCGTGTAGTCCCGAACTGGTAACCTCTCCGGCGGCCCACAGTCCCGGTACTTCTGTTCGACCATCTTGATCAATTTGAACTCCTCCGATCATGTAGTGAGCCCCTGGTCGAACGGGGATCGGATCGCGAGTTGCGTCGAGTCCGAACTTATTGCAGGCGGCATTAAAGGTTGGAAATTCTTCTACAACCTGATGGGGAGGAAGATGGCGTAACGACAAGTAGACGCAGGAATGCTGAGTCTTTTCCATCTGGGCCACAATGGCTTGGCTTACAACGTCGCGTGGCGCGAGCTCCAAACGCGCGTCATAGTTTTTCATAAATCGTTCGCCGTTGCAGTCGATCAAGTACGCTCCGGCACCGCGAACGGCTTCGGTAACAAGGATGCGAGAACTCCCGGCGATATAGAGCACAGTGGGATGAAACTGCATGAATTCCATGTCTCGGAGCCGCGCGCCGGCACGGTACGCAATTGCGTGGCCGTCACCTGTAGCAACTCGAGGATTGGTCGATTCACGGTAGACTTGACCGCAACCACCGGTACACAAAATGGTCTGTTTAGCCCACAGCAAAAGAGGCGGGTGATTGTTCGTCGATACAATCGCGCCATGACAGCGGCCTTCATGAGTCAGCAAGTCGATCGTAAAGGTACTTTCCCAAATCTGAACGTTTTCACGAGCTCGCGTTCGTTCGATGACGGCTCGCATGACTTCGCGTCCGGTTGCGTCTCCGAGGGCATGAATGATACGTTGGTGGCTGTGCCCCCCCTCGCGCCCGAGCATAATTTGTCCTTCGCGTCGATCGAATTTTGTGCCCCATTCGATTAGCTCCGCGACGCGATCCGGAGCTTCGTGAACGACTAAATCGACGACAGATTTATCGCACAGGGATCCCCCGGCGGTCAGCGTATCTTGGACGTGATCTTCGAAACGATCTTCCGGATCCCACACGCTTGCGATGCCGCCTTGCGCGTAATTGCTGTTGCTCTCTTGCAGCTTGTCCTTGGTGACAACGACTGCGCGGAGAGATGGCGCGACGGCGTTAGCCGCTCGCAGCCCAGCCAATCCACCTCCTATAATCAGTACATCCGTAAAGTGATGCGATAACTGCTTTGGGTGAAAGTCCACCAGGTAACGAGTGGTTGATGG
>JANNNN010001134.1:0-10756 GCA_031398555.1 Planctomycetia bacterium
GGCTAAGGCCTTCCGGCTGATAAGGCACCTGCGAATTAACGATTTTGCATTCATACGCGAGACGCCGGTAACGCGATCTGCCTAGTGGTACAAACCCCAAAATCTAATCTGGACAAAGCACTAGTAAATTTGGACGCTCCACTAGACTATCGCAAGGAGGATGAAAAATGACGCGACTTTCTTCGTTTGTGTTGGGTATGATTGTTGGAGCCGTTGGACTCTACGTATCGGAGAACTATTACGTTGTTCGCTCAAAGGACACAGTCAATCTGATTCCCAAAGTGGCTTCGAAGTTGGAGATGCCCTACTACGATATTCGCAAGTTTACAAGCAATGATTGGCAGTCTCATCCGTCCCTAGCGCTGGCGATTGTTCAGTCGAAGAAAGAGGGCTTGCTGGTTGAATCAGGACTAGCCGGCATGCAATCCCAGCTCGAAGGATTGCTGCGCTCGTTCGGTAAGTAGTCGTTGGCTGGTTTCGAAGGCAGTCTATTGTGTCAGCCCTGCGGGCTTTTACTTTCTACTGGGTCTTTACCGGTGGTTGAAACCACCGGCTAAGGTTTGTGTCAGCCCTTCGGGCAGAAGAGAGAACCAAGTTCGAATGGGGATTGTGGCTTCAAGCCTGGATGATGTAACGAATGACCGGGTAAGAACACGGGCTGGAAGCAGATAAGACGTCAGGCTTCTATTTTCTAAAGGTGCCGAAGTAGCGCTGGGCGGCGGGGTGCCAGGCTAGGCCTTGCCAGTGAGCGGCGCGTTCGGCGGAAAGCAAACCGCACTCTTGGATAGTCTTTGGTGAGAAGAGGCACTCGAGGACTTTCTTAACGAGCTTGTCTGGGGCATCGGCGCGAGCGGCCAGGAATGCGGTGGTGGCTACGGTGATCACTCCGCCGGCCGGCAGGCCGCTGCCCGGATACATGCTCTGCGTCAGCGGCAAGGCATGAAACGTGGGCTGGTCCAGCGAGAACTCCATGGCGTTTTCAATGGGCAGTAGTTCGAATTTGCCTGCGGCCAACAGTTCTTGCATCGAGGTATTCCCCGTTTGGACGACAACAAAGGCGGCATCCACATTGGGGAGAGTTGTCAACTGCCGCCAATCGCCGTGGATCACGTGGATATCGTCAAGACTCAAATTAGCACGCGACAAGAGCAGCTTTGAAACCGAGTAGGTTCCCGACTTTTCGACTCCGATCATGACATTCTTTTGCTTAAGATCGGCAATAGAATCGATCCCCGCGTCGTTACGAACAATTAAGTGCACCGCTTCGTAGTACAGCGGCGCGACGACTGTTATGGGTGACGAGCCGACCATGTTGGCTTGCAATAAAGCGAGGTCGACATTCCGACTGAGCAACTTGTCAATGTTTTCGAGTGAACCTTCGGTGTGCAAAGAGGTTGCGTCACACAAATGTTCGGCGCTGAACGCAGTGCAAATCGCATTGGCGATGCGTTCGTAACCGCCACCGGCCGCTCCGGAAGCGATCCGAATGGACTTGGGGATTCGATTGGTTTGCCAGTTGCTGGAGGAAACGATGAACATCGCCCATGCCATAATCATCAGCAGCGCACTGGCGATCAAACCTCGTTGAACCCAGCGATGTGCATTGGTCGGTTCAACCACACGGTGATCGAGCACGGCGCCGATCATCGGAACCCCGAGCAACCAATGCCATCCACGACGCCATACAGGGAGAGGCCGAGCTTCGATCGGGTGGCCACGTAAGTAGCGATCCAAGTCAGCCGTGAGCGCTCCGGCAGTCGCGTAGCGTCGATCGGGAGTCTTCTGCAAACAGCGATCGATGATTGTCTCGATGTTTGCATCGACACTTGAGTTGACGGTCCGAGCCATCGGCGCGGGACGATGTATGACTTGCATGATTGTCTGGACAACGGAGGCGGCTTTGAAGGGTGGTTGTCCGGTAACAATCGTAAATAGAATCGCACCAATTGAGTAAACATCGGTACCGTAGTTGTGTTCTTCGACTCGACCAGCCGCTTGCTCGGGTGACATGTAACTCGGCGTACCCAGAGCGGCTCCGGTGGCGGTCAGTCCCGTTTCGTGACCTATCGACTTTGCCAATCCAAAGTCGGTGATGTGTACATTGTCTGCTTTATCAACCAGCACGTTGGCGGGCTTCAAATCGCGATGAAGAATCCCCTGGTCGTGGGCGTACTGAATCGCTTTCGCAACATCGCGGACATAGCGGGCGGCCACTTTGCATTCCAGCGGTCCGTCTTGGATCAGTCGCGATAAATCTGTCCCAGCGACGTAGTCCATCGAAAAAAAGTGATGACCTTTGTGTTCGCCACACTGGTACACAGTCACAATATTCGCATGATCGAGTTTGGCCGCGCTACGGGCCTCGGCGTAAAACCGCTGAACCTCTTCTTGACTAGCCAGAGCCCCCGAACGAATCATCTTGATCGCAACGGGCCGATCGAGCCGAATTTGTCTGCCGAAGTAGACTACGCCCATTCCCCCGCGACCGAGAACGCGTTCGAGGATGTATTCTCCAAAGCGACAAGGCAAAGTTGGCTGCGACAGTTCACTTGCGTCGCGGAGAAGGCTGGCATCCCGCAGCGGTTGTATGTCTGGCGAGTTCGCGTTCTCGTCGTCTATAGAAAACTCTTGCGACTCGATTTTCGAACTGTGAGTACTGGAAGTTGGGAGTGTAACTTCATTCGCATGGGAAGGCTGGCGATTCGCGCTCGGTAGCGGCAACGTTTCATCTGTGATCGGGTTGCGTTTGGGGGCCGCAAGTGCGGCTACGTCGGCAACCGTCGGGCCTGCCAAGTGCTCAATCCAGTCGGCGGCCGCCAACAGTTCGCTCAACCGCTCGCGCATTCCCGCATGCTTTGCCAAAAATTGCTCGCGGTCAGGAACTGACCCGTCGTCGCACTTGAGCATGTACTCCGCGAGGGCAAGTTCGACTTCGATTTCGAGCGGATTTTCGTCTGCCTGAGACACAAAGCAACTCCCGTTAGCCTGTTGCACGGCGTTTAAGACCTCTGTTACCCAGTGTATTCTATTCGCACGGACGATTATTGGATACTCAATCGCTAATTGGCTAAATTGGCACAAGTGCTTTGTTCCAATTCCGCTTTATTGACTAGCAGCACTTGAATAAGTTGCTAAAACGGTCAGATTGTCGCTGAACGCGCCGGATGAAATGAATCGCTCGCCAGTTCTCATTTTGGCTTGGCCTACAAGTCGTTCGCCGCTGGCGGTAGTGATCCAGCGACCTTGGGGATCGAGGTCTTGGAGGATTTGATCGACTTCTTGACTGGAGTACTTTTTGGGTTTCGGTGGTTTGCCAGAGTTGTCGAGTTGCTTTTGCAGTTTGTCGACTTGGGACTTCGATTTCCAGGAGTAATGCGACGGTAGATCACTGTCGTCGAAAGTCAGCGAGTATGCCTCGCCATCGCGGTGCATGTAAAGCGGACGATTGGTTTTTAGTTCGTAATAGCGAGGGATCTGACCGTCAGGCAATGTGCTGCGACGCAGGTAGGCGATGGCTGCGGGCAGAGGTTTGAGATATTTTTTATCGGTGGTTAGTTGAGCAATCTCGATGAGCAGTCCGACGATGGACTGTGATTCGTGACCAGCGATGGCGGGCGGTTCAAAGCGACGAGCCCAGATAGGCTGCATTTGGAAATTGTATTGCTGAGCCCATGCAGGTTGCGGTTCAGGCAACTGTGCAAGCAACAAGAAGTCTCCAAGCTTCTTCAATGCAGCGAGGTATTTTGAATCTTTGTAAATCTGATGCGCATCGCGGAGGACGTGGGCAACGTGAACACAAACGTTGTCATTAAGAGTTGGCATGTCCCAATAGTTTTTTATTCGCCCCTCAGTGCGGTAATCATGTTCAGGAAAATTCGCTTGAACCACAGGTTGCTTTGAAACGGGGCCGGTCCACGTTTGAGGGAAGCCGCCGCTGGCGAACTGTGCCGCTAGCAACGCTTCGAGGGCATGCATGGCTGATTCATGAATGGTCTCGTTTTTGAATTCAAACGCCGCGTCGGCTTGGATTATGAAACGGATCGCGGTTTGCGTCTGGCCATCGTCGAGCGACGAGTTGTTCTTGCCCCCGCCGTGACCATTGCGATACTGGGCAACTCGAGCCCCTTTGGGATCGAAGTCGATACAGTTCGACCAACCTCCCGATTTCAGTTGGCCGTAGATGAGCGCAGTAGCGACTTCATTGATCGCATCGAGGTAGTAGCGATCACCGGTGGCATTGAAAGCGGCAACATAAGCGAGACCGACTGTTGGCGTGCCGGGCGGCTGAACCCAGATCTGGTCTTTGGTCGCTTCCCCTTCGCCCCAGCGCTGCTTGAGATCGAGTGCGTAGTGGTAGACGTAGCCCCCATGACTGGCGACCTGCGTACGATAGAATTCGGTCGCGCGCTTCATCGTAGCCACCGCTCGTTCGCGACGCTTCACATCGGCATCGTCCGCTAAAGCTGGAATAGCGCTAAGTAAATAAACGGTAAACAGAATCGATTTGGTTGCGGTCATGGCTTGCTCCGGTTTAATTCCTACTTGTTCAAATGCCGCACCAGCGATTTCGCAAAGCTATTCCACGCCAATTGCAACATCGCTGCAAACACAGTCGTCGTAAATAAAAAAGTTCAGAGATCGTGAATTTCATTTTGCTTTCGTCGACTTGTGTGAGCCGATGGCAAGCCCAAGCGATTTTCCCGGTCATAGCCGAAGTTTTCGTTTTTTGCCAACACTCGTTCATGCATGATAGCCATTCTGGGGCCGTGAAAACATTGCTTTAAGATAGTCAAGTGCCTTTTTCGGATATTTGCTTCTCTTCATCGAAGGGGCTGAATAGCAATTCTCGAAAACGAAGCCCTCTACCCGACGCGATGCTAGTTGATTTTTTGGAATGCGCGACAACAGACTCCAACTCGCCAACGGCTGTGTGGATCAGTTAGAATAACGTGATGAGCGATGAACGCATTTAGACAGCGAGATTTTAAAATGGTCACAAGTTCCTGTGGTTTCCTGATTCACTGCGGCGCGATTCTTATTGCAGTATTGCAGTTCGGTGGTCCAGCAGTTAAGTTGCAAGCACCGCATGAAATGTTGTATTCGGGAGACGCCGAGCAAGCAAAAGAATTGACTGAGCTTCGTGACTGGCAGTTGCGTAGCGGAAAAGAGCTCAAGGGGAAATTGTTGAACTGGGGAACGGGCAATGGAATCGTAGTGTTTCGCGATCAGTTTAGCCGTGCTGCTTATTTCCCGCTTCGACAGTTCTCTGAGCCGCTGCAACTTGAAATAGCAAGCCTACTGGAAGTTGGTCAGAAAGAAATCAAGCCCTTGCGTGATAAGTTGCCGGTTTTCGAGGTTGAATTGAAACCGACGAGCGGCGAGATTCCAGTCGGCTCATTACCGATCGATCTTCGCGATGGCTTTGTTTATTGGATCAATAATGGAAGGTACTTCCGTTCGCCCCAGTCACTGTTCGAAGCCGCCCCGCTTGCCAAGTTGGCTAGTACGTTGAAAAACAGGGAGCGATTCGAGATTTGGGATATTCCGTCTACGATCGGTCCCCTTCATGCTCAACTGATCGGCACGACCGACGATGGTCTAGTCATGCGTGGAATGAGCTATGCAGGCATGATGATCGATGATATCGAATATCAAGTTCCGATATCCTTCTTCGCAGAAGCGGACCAGGAGCGCGCCAAGAAGTTGCTCGCGTCGATGCCGGGCGGAGGTAGTGTTGCCATCGACAAAGCGCCCAGTGGGTGGGTCGGCTTGGAGTGGAATATCACCCCACCCAAGCGCCCCATTGCAATCGAAGGTGCGGTCTTAAAATTTTCGCAACCAATCGTTCAGCCAACTTTGCCTGGTTCGTCGGGGACGGTACAAGAGTTCAAATTGATCGAAGCACAAATCCCACTGCAGATGCTTACCAGCAATGGTGAGTTTTTTGTTCGCTCCGTCCTTGAAAAGGAGCGTTTACTGAAAGAGAACCCGCGGTTGGCGAAGAATGAACTGGATAATCGACTAGGCGAGTTTCGGGCGACTTTGGTTGATTCGAATCCCATTCATTTTCTTTCACCAATAAACACTTGGATATTTCGTGATTCCCCGCCGAACATGCCTCTCCAGGCTCGCGTGGTCGCTGAAGCCGGCGATTATTTTGTTTTCAAATTGGAGCAGGTCGACACAACATTCTGGCTGCTCAAGTCTGAAGTGCCCGCGCGTTTTCAATCTTATTGCTCGACCACTGCAGCCCGTTTAGCAGAGTATTTCAAAGCCCATCCGAGTTCGCGACCGAAGCTTGAGTCGAAAATGCGACTCGTTCGTACTTTTGAGAACATTGCCATGCAGCAAGTCGCTGAACCTGTGGAGGCGGGTTTGGATAGGGATAAGATGGCGTTGATAACCCCGCCCTGGAATGGTCAACCAGTCAAGTTATCGCTGGCTTTAAATTCTATGCACTACGTCGATTTGCGCGAATTAAAACGTGTCATAGAAGGCAAAGTACCAACTTTAGATTCAAAGCCAATGTCTGAGATTGATCGTATCGCGAGCGAAATTGCCGAGCAATTGCAAGGCATGGAATCACGCTCTGACATTTGGGGGATCGCTGCTCCTGGCGATGACATGCGGCAAAGCATGATTGGCTTCAGAGGCGCTGTCATTCGACGCTTTCAAGATAGCGTTGTTTTTCGCGCAGACAAAAACGAGTTCCTTGTCGATTTAGAAATCTTACCGAAAACTGATAGAGGTCGAGCAGAGAAATCGCTGGCATTACTAGAGGAACTGCGAGCGCAATCGAGGGTTACTTCGACTAGTTCAGAAGAGCCTCCAGCGGCGCGGTTATGGGGGGCATTGAGCGGCCCGCTTATCGGATCGAAGCCGCAATTCAATGCGGACGGTTCAGTTACTTACACAAACATGTTCGGCGCGCAAGAGACGGCTACGTCCAACAACTTGAATATGGTATTAACCGCCGAAATCCGTACCCAAGTGGAAGCGGACGCTCAGATTCGCTCTAAGAAAACGAAGCTGGATGCAAGCGAACTGCAACAGCTATCGAATCTCAAACAAAGCCTCCGCAAGCAGTACATGGACCTGGCAAATGCGGCAGCACCGAAACACTTCGGGCTGAAAGATTCTGCGATCGCAGCCACCGGTCGGTTTGAAATGTTTGACGGTGAAGATGCCATACTTCGAGATCCTCAAGGGAAGTTGATGCGAGTTTTTCGATTCGCGCTTAAGGATGAGAGCATCGCGGAAATGACAAAGTTTGAACAAGACCTAAAGGCGCAGGGTAAAGCCAGCACAACACCAGACTTGAAGCCTTCTGAAGTTACAGCAAGGCATTTCCGGGGCTCAAAGTTCAGTGCATTTCTGCCCGGCACACCCATTCGTTTTGATGGTCGAAACCTTTACGTGCAGTATGCTTCAGGCGGGTTTGGCCGCTATGCCGTGGATTCAATCCATAAGGACGACCTCACTGCAATTCGCAGCAATCTTTACCTCGCCACCAATGGACTTAAGCGCGACACGGGTATCAACGAACGACTGAAAGGGCCTGTAAAACCTGAAGACGTCATTATCGCCACCGCCGAGCTCGCAGACAAATGGAAACAACGTCTAGATCAATTGGCGCAGCCTCGCGCGACCGTGTGGAGCAAGAAAAAGATAGACATCAAAGGTAGAGATGAAGTAGTCGCCGTCTCGCCTGACGGTAGCCGTATTGTGGTTGCTGGTTCGCAATTGCAAGTTATCAGTCTTGCCGACAGCACGGCCGTAACGATCGATAGTAAAGCAAAAACACTTTCACCAGCTTTTATCGCCAATGATAACCAATACCTAGTTGGCGTTGATGACGAAAAACTCAAACGCTGGGATCTTAAGACGGGAGAGCTGGTTGAGCAATTCGATGCAGTCAACCAAGCACCGATCGCTTGGTGTCAAACAGCGGACGGTCAACGGATTATAATGCTCGCCGACGCGAAACAGCTATACGTACTCGATTTAAAAGCCAATGAACTCCAGCGTATGAGATTCGGTAATGACAGCCAGTTCGCGGCACTTCCGGGGCTCTGGTGCTCGGCGAATGGTGATCGTTTTATTGCGAGATCTGGCAAATCGCTGCAAGTATTTGTTTGGGACAAGGAGAATACGACTTACAAACCCGACTATCCCATTGAATGCCTGTACGAGAGTGTACAGGTTGCTTTTGGTCAGGAAATAATCCTCATTGCTGATACGCACAGTGCCAACCTATCAGCCGTAGGACGCGCTAATGGTCGATTTTCGATAGCGGAGATAGGAACTGGATTGCACCCAGAGTTTCTGAGTGTTGAGGAAGTTGATGGGGAAGAGGTGGTGCATATCATCGGTAAGCGCAGCGATCCACTTTCGCAAGCTGCACCGTACTGTTTTTCCGCTTACCTTGGACTTGATCGTCGCATCGCGCGTGCGGCTCAGTCGATCGATATTCCAAATGACTCGAAGGCCTTGATCGCTGCGTCTGGTCGAACTGCAATTGTCAAATCAGGTGAAGGGTGGGAGGTTGCAACTGCGGGGCCGTTATCAGAGACACTATTCAAAGCGCTCGACGGCATCGCTCGCGATTTAATCGACGAGACCGATGTAGGCCAAATCGACGCCGCCTGGGAGTATTTGCGAGGTGCCGTTTTTCAGCGGCTAGGCGAGTATCCCGATCACGCGTCGGAGTTGTTTTTGGAATATATGGGGTTACATGTCGCCAATTACAAGTGGCAGCATGGAGGCGATATGAATGAGCGGGCCGACTTGCTGCTGGATCGATGGCGTAAGATGGCGCCGAAGTCGATGTTCGTACCTACGTTGGCCGCCATTCACCAACGCCGCATGGCTTGGGACGCTCGCGGAAGCGGTTTTGCAGACACCGTTACTGAAGAAGGCGCCAAAGTTTTCAAAGAAAGGATGTTGGCCGTAGCCGCGTTGCTAAAGCCGATCTTTCAGCTTGAGCACCCGCCCACGCGAGCCTATAGCATTGCCTACGATGTTGCCATGAGCTTAAGTTTGCCGGCCGAGGTTACAAAGAACTTGAATGCTTCGATGATGAAGACTCCGGTTCGTTCGAGTACACCCTCGCATGCTGCCGTCGTGCTGTCGTTGCTCCCGCGCTGGCATGGTAGTCCCGGCGACAGTGAAAGATACATTACCGCCATTGCCAACAAACTTGGCGGTGAAGAAGGGGACAGCATGTATGCGAGCCTGATGTTATTCGCCGCTAATTACTATCCGGCTGATGAACCGGCAAGCAACTACTTGGAGTATGATGTTGAACGGGTGCTCCGAGGACTGCGGGTATTTTACCGACTGCCGCACTCCGCGGAGAACTTTCAACGTGCTCTGAGAGTGTTCGCGGGTGAAGAGCGGTGGGACCTATACAAACAAGCGATGGAATTGCGAACCGAAGAGCGAATATTTCAAGACGATACGACTATTAAAACCCTTGAAATGCACCTCGCTCAAGAGAAGATGGCGTTAGAGAAACCTCGGAGCGCGGGCGTCCCCGCCCGCTGAACCCGCGAGTTGACTCGAATACACAAACGAATTCTTTTACGTACAGCAAAGCGTGATCGTCAAACCCACTTGAAACACACCTAGTCGCGTGCGGGCGAGGACGCCCAATGTCACTCACTTTGTAGCGGAACCGGCGCGAGCCGTCCGGTGAATGCCTTGATTTGATTGAAAAACCGGGCGGCTCGCGCCGACACCGCTACAAAACAAACACAAAGTGAGTGACATTGGGCGAGGACGCCTGCGCTCCGAAAAACTGGTCGTGCCGTTTGGGCAGCTTCTGCGAACGCCTGTGTATTGCTCATAAGTCAGCGGTCTCCGTTTCGCCTGCTAACAGGCGGACGCCGGTTACACCCGCTTTCAACCCTTGGGGTATGGTGCGTAACTCCTTCGGAGTAAATACAATGACTTCGCACATTGTTCCCGTATGATGTTACGTCAGTTGTCTCCGCTGGCTTTAGAAGGCAAAAACGATCGGGCAAGACTCATTGTCCGCTCACTTATTCAGGTTAAATAGAATGTTCGTTGATCAGATCGGGTGTAAAAATCGAACCCAGTGGAAATGGCTTACAGGGTCGTTCGCTTTCTTACGAAACCAGCTACGGTGGCAGTTGTCCGCAGTCGGCTGGATTGCGGCAGTGACATTTATTTGCGCAAGCGCTGTGGCCCAGCAGGCAGTTGGGCCGCTGTCGCCGGAGCAGGCCGCAAAATCGATGATCGTGCCGGATGGGTTTCATGTAACTGCGTTCGCGGGCGAGCCGGATGTCATGCAACCGGTCGGTTTCTGCTTTGATGACCGCGGTCGATTGTGGGTCGCCGAGGCCTATAACTATCCTAACTTTGGCCCAAGACCCGGCGATCGCATCGTGATCCTCGAAGATGCGAACAATGATGGAAAGTTCGATAAACGGACGGTTTTTTATGATCAACTGAACTATGTCACGGGCATCGAAGTCGGCTTTGGTGGCGCATGGGTCATGTCGCCGCCTAACTTTTACTTCATCCCTGATCGCGACGGCGACGATGTTCCAGATAGCCAGCCGGAAGTGTTGCTGGATGGTTTTGGAACGCACGCCAACAGTCATAACCTCGCTAATGGTTTTGCTTGGGGGCCTGATGGTTGGCTATACGGAACTCATGGTCGTACGAATTTTTCTCGAATTGATAAGCCTGGAACTCCCGACGCCGATCGCAAGCAATTTGATGGCGGCGT
>JANNNN010001144.1:0-7383 GCA_031398555.1 Planctomycetia bacterium
GTCGCCCTTGTGACCGACACGACGTAAAACTGCGTGATCGTGTGGGCATTGAACACGTTCTGCACGCCGACATTGGCTGCCGCAACACGCTATACAACGGTATGGCGCAGAGCGGAGCTGAAGCGGTTGAGGCCTTGCTGAACTGCGGCGTTCGCAACTTCCGCATTGAGCTGCTGCGAGACTCTGAAGCAAGCGTTACGATCGAGTTAGTGAAGCTTTACCAATCGCTGCTCGCTGGTCGCTTGCACGGTTCGCAAGTGTGGCAGCAACTCAAAGCCCACAATCGAGTTGGCGTGACGCGCGGCACACTTGAGCAAGCTCGAAACCCCTTAGCCATCCTTTAGAAGTGTCGCCTTTTGCTCCGCGAAAGTAGCGTTATTAGCATCCAGATCGACTTGCGATTCGTAACACTGATATTGAGACGTATCAGCAAGCCGCGACGAAATTCGCCGCTTGCGAGTTCACTGAAAGCTTACGCCAGCAAGTAATTCATCCAGATGTTCAAACTGTCCTGGAAATTCACGATCGACTTTCGCAATCGAACAGCAAGCTGCCAATCGCTTAGAGCGAACCCTCAATCACTTTTCTTCGGGTAGATTTCTGCTGGCTGCTTTAGTCGATCTTCCACCAACTCGACTTGGCCATTTTCATTTAGCTTGCGAAAGAAACACGTCGGATAGCCCTCGTGACAAGCGGCACCCTCTTGACTAACCTTCAGCAAAATCGTGTCCGCGTCACAGTCAATCAACACAGCGAGAACCGTCTGCACATGACCGCTTTCCTCGCCTTTGCGCCAAAGCCTGCCGCGACTTCGGCTAAAGTAGACGGCGCGGCTGGTTGCGATTGTCTCTTGAAAGGCTTCTTCATTCATCCAAGCCAACATCAAGACCGCTCCCGTGGCCGCGTCCTGCGCGATCGCAGGCAACAGTCCACCAGGCACATCAAAGTTCGGCCACGCTTTTACTTCAATAATGTCACTCATGCTTAACAACCTAATTCGGACTCGCAGACTCTGCTGAGATTTCAAAACCGATGCTCTGCGATTGACCTGCTTCAATTACCCAATTGTGCGGCACAACGTTCGCCGTCTCAACACAGCACATTCGCTCAAATTCATCATCCCCAAAATCGCTCATCCGTTTGGACTTGGCGATCCATGGATTCCAAACTACCGTTGAATGGGAATTGCGAGGCCTAATTTGAATGCATCGCGAATTGGCTGCGTCCTCAATGGTTACCAGAGCCACGCTGCCATGGTATACACGATCGGTTTCCCCTGTGAACTGAATCTTGTCTCCAGTCGCCGAGTGAATTTCACCCGTCAATTGATCGCGGAACTCGTTTTTCTCAAGTCCAGTTAAAGATGCTCGTCGCGCATCGCCCAACTGGAAATAGGTATGCAGTGCAACTTCGCAGGTCTGCTCGGTCGAGGCTTCATTTTGCACCTTGAGCGTTACGTCTAACGATTCGCCGAAGGTAAATGTCATTGACAATCGGAAGGAGGCAGAAGAATAGCCGAGTGTTACCAAGACGCCGCGCGTCGTGTGCTTGCTTTCCAGCACCTCCCACGCCGCTGTTCGCACCAATCCATGGGCTGGTGCGCTCGCATCGGATTTGTTCGGCCCAAACCACGGAAAACAAATTGGAATCCCACCACGGATCGGTTTACCCACATCGAAGACGGCTTCGTCGCTCATAAATAGAATCGGTTGCGACTGCGATTTCGATTGGAACTCTGCTATATGCGACCCGAGCAAGAAGAAACTGCCGGAGCACTTTTTGGTGTTGATCTTACCCTGCACCAATCCACTCCGATGCATTTCAAATTTCAGTTGTTCGTCAATTGCGAATCGTTGATTGAGTTCTTGCAGCATAGACGTTTTCAATTTTTGTGGATAGATTTGGACAGGTACATCGCTTATTCCCGTGAGCCGTCGGCGCTAGCTAGCCGCGGGTGTCGAAGTTGTGGTTACAGGCATTGTAAGGAGGCTCATCCAATGGGTCTGTCTTGACGCTAATTATTTAACTTAAGGCTTACTGAATTGACGGTCGACGATTGCGATAGAGTCGACAACCTCAATACCCGCGGCTAGCGCCGTCGGCTCACAATCGCCTTCGGCTTAACGGCGAGTTGTTCTGACAATTCCAATCGCACGGATCAATTGAGAGCGATTATAGCGGTAAAGCGGCGAACAATTAATGCTCTCTTGTTAATTGCACGGGCAGCCGAAAAGAGACGGTGACCTATTGATTGCTTGGACTGTACGAGGAGCCCGCGATGCCTATTCTGAACAAACCATTGACGGCGGCGCTATTGCTCGCGGGGGCCGCAGGTGGTCCGTATGTTCTGTACGAAACCGATGCAGGTCAAGCTGCCCGCAGCACTGCTAACCAAGCCATCGGCCTTAACCCCACAGCAGGTCCTGGTCCCGCGGCTGGTTCCAGTGCCAACAATTCATGGTGGGGCTCGACGTCAGATAGCAGTACCGGCACCGCTGCTTCCCAAGCGGCTCCCGTACTGTCAGTCACGCAAATCAATTCGCTCGCCGAAGTACTTCGCTTCGATATTCCACCAGCCTGGGTGATGCAAAACTTCCCAAATGTTAATACTGGCGTGGGCGACATGAACCTGGACGGATTTCGGGTGCCATTGATCACTGGGACCCGTCCCGATGATTTGGTCGGGACGTTGACATACTACTTCGATCGATTTCAACGCGTTCAGCGCATCAACTTGCATGCGGTGACCGGCGACCCGACTCGTATCGGAGCGGAGCTGCAACGCAATTATCGCTTGCAGCAACAACCTGCTTTGGGCGGCGGTCTTTATACGACTACTTGGAACGGCACCCCAACGAGTATCTTGCACATCACACCCGCGACCGTGATCACCGCCGATCAGCAGAATACGCGGTTCACAGTTTTTCTTGAAATCAATCAACCCGGATTGCAATATGGGTTGAGTTCTCAAGCCCAGGGATTGATTCAAGGCGGCAAGCAGATGAATCGCTGGTAGAACAGTCACGACTTATTCGTTTTGTAGCTGACTTCGTAAGAAGCCGGACAGACTGGACAATCACTTCTGCGGCATCCGGTTTCTTACGAAACCAGCTACCTAAAGCTTACTACGGCGTACTACAGCGCAGCAGTGTCGCCTTCTGCACCGCAAAAGCAGCGTGCGTGACGACAGGGGCGTGTGAAGTTCCGCCAGGCGTTGAAGTATTAAAACACCAGCGCATCACCAAATCGATCGCGTTCGTGTTGTGTCAATCGATACATGTCATTGATCAGTTGCATGTCGCAAGGTCTCTGCTCAACTTTGCGGCGCGCGAACATGCGATGCTGGGTAGCTGTCATCACATCGGGTGGTAGAGTTGTCATTTGCCCAAACAGTCTTGCATAGTTCACATAGCTCGGCACGTTGCTGGTTACAAAGCCGTACATCATGCTGCAGACACCGACGACTTTTCCAGTGAAAATGCCGGTGTTGATGGCTGTTTTGCTGTAATCACCCATGACGCATCCGAGGAACTGCATACCCGTCGTAGCTTTCCCACCAGGATACTCCATGTTGACCGCGCCATAAGTGTTTTTCAGATCCGAATTACAAGTGCCTGCACCTAGGTTGATCCAACTGCCCAAGTAACTGTGCCCGAGAAATCCATGATGTTGCTTGTTGCTGAAAGGCTCCACTACGGCAGCTTCCACTTCGCCGCCGATTTTTGTTGTATGGCCAAGCGAAACTGCATCTTTGATTGCCGCGTGCTCGAGGATCTTCGCTTTTGCCCCGATGAAAACTGGACCGCGGAGCAATGTGTAGGGACCAACATAAGCGTCGTTATCAATGACAATCGGTCCAGACTGAGTCTCTGTCAAAACGTACTCGCCCAACCTCGCGCCTTGTGCCAAAAACAGGCCATCTTTTTGCTGCGTGTATTTGCCTGATGCGATGCGATGCTGCAAACTGTCGTTGATGATTCGCATGTTGGCAGCGATCACGTCATGCGGATAATTCATCAACTTGAGCGGATGTGCAAGCATTGGCAACTGATGGGCCGCAATCAAAACCGATTCGATGCCCGCTGAGGTTCCCGCCGCCAACGAATCCCAACTCCACTTTGGCCGCACCACTGCCGCGATTTGATCGCCATCCCAAACTATGCCCGAATGTTCTGCGGTCGTCGCGAGAATCTGACGGATCGTTTCAAACGTTTGAATCGAAGGAGTCAACCTTGCATTGAGAGCCAACACGGGGGACGGTGTATTGCTTAGTTGCGGATCGCCGAGTTGGCGGACTTGAGGTTGATCCAGTCCGCAAAGCGTTCGCAGATGAGGGCGAACAAAACCGACTAAGGGCTGCTGGGTGAGGCTTAGCAGGTCGAGCAACGTGTAAGAACCGACCGTGACACAGTAGGCTGAACGAGCCGTAGTTATCGGTGCCAACTGATCCACCTGGGCGTCTTCAAAGACTAGTATCGACATCGCTTCGGCTCCTTGCCTGTTGTCTTAGCTTTTAGTTTTCCAAGTATGTACGGGCTTCGTGAGAAACCTCGATGCACACGTAGCTGGTTTCGTGAGAAACCGGATGCGAACGGATCGTCCGCGACCCGCGTCCGGTTTCCTAAGAAACCAGCTACTTAAACTATGCACTCAAAATGCTTACTTTGGCGCAATAGTACAAATCATCCGCTTCCCCATTTGCTGAGGATTGGATTCGAGTTTACCGAATTCGAGCAGAATTTTGACTACGTTTTCCATAACGCGTCGTCCTTCTTCAACGTGAGCCATTTCGCGGCCACGAAAAATTACGGAAACCTGTACTTTGTCTTTGTGTTGGAGAAAACCGACAGCTTGTTTGACTTTAAAGCCAATATCATGCTCGCCAGTCTTAGGGCGCAGACGAATTTCTTTCGTCTTCCCATGATGGCTCGCACTCTGTCCGGCGCGCTTTTTACTTTTTTCGTACTTGTATTTGCCAAAATCCATGATCCGGCAAACAGGTGGCTTTTCGTTCGGGGCTACTTCGACCAAATCGAGCCCAATATCACGGGCTCGGTTCAAAGCCTGTTCAGTTGAGATAATCCCGAGCTGTTCACCTTCTTCGCTGATTACTCGGACTTGAGAAATTCGAATCTGGTTATTGATCCTCGTCTGATTCTGCGTTGGCTGATTGCGTTCGGTCCTTTGATCATTTCCTGGTGGAGACACGTGGTTGGTTCACCCCTTTCTTTTGGTGTAGCGGCGATGCACAGCTCGTCCTCAATCGCACTTTCCGATCGAATTTCGAGCAATACGCCATCCGGCCAGCGATAACGAATCGCGAGCGCATGACGTCGTGGCCGCCGTAAAGTTTAGCACATGCTAAGTTGCACGGCTTACAGCGGTGCTAAGTATCACACAAAATAGACCGCTGAGTCAATATATTCAGCCAGTAATTCGCGTTAGACTGCACCAAACGTACGCAGCCAAGCAACTTTCGCGCCGCTGTAACGCCTAAAAATGGGCAATCTGTGAAAATCCGACCCTTAATGAGGTCGTCCGATTTAGATTTGCGCGGAGGTTGAGCTGAGTGCGATAGGATCAAACTCAGCGACTCCAAGTCGATCCTGTCACTCCGAAATAGCTTGTTCGACAACTCGTATGACCTGATTGGGACGGGTGAAGTTCAAATTCTGAACCGCACCTGAGGGCCACCGCACTTCGATTGTGCCCGACGCCTGCTCGCCTAAACCGAAGTGCAACCTTGTTCCAAAGTGACTTTGATAACTTCTCCCCAGATGCAACACCGACATTTGCGATTGGAGGCCAGTTCGAACGCGTACAATCGCACCTGCCGCATCCCTCGAAGATTGAGTTCCAGTAAGTTCTATCGCAAGCCAGTACTTACTCGGGCTCCGATTCTCTATAAAGCTTGGCCCTGTGTCGGCATTGACTACAACTACGTCAACCAGTCCGTCGTTATTCAAGTCGTCAAAACCAGCTCCACGACTGCTCTCGATTGGTTCAACCGTTGCCCCTACCGCTCGGCTAACATCCTCAAAAATCCCTCTCCCATTATTCTGCATTACGAAGTTATGAACCTTCACCGAAGTGCGATCATCCAAGTGCTTGATGTTGTCCAAAAAGTGGCCGCAGGCAACATAGATATCTTTGTCTGAGTCATTGTCAAAATCGACGATTCCAATTCCCCAGCTTACGTGTGGCAGTAACGAAGAAGCAATCTTGGCCTGATTGGTAACATCTTCAAAAACCCCACTCGCAACCTGGCGGTAGAGCACTGGCATCTCATCCTGATAGGTGGTTGTGAAAATATCCAACAGACCGTCGTTATCGAAATCACCGCAGTCGATTCCCATGTTGCCATTGGGGCGAGCTAGCCGATCGAGAGCGACGCCAGCGATCAAAGCATCCTCCACAAACTTGCCGGTGCCATCGTTGAGAAACAAAAAGTTTGGAAAACTGTCGTTCGCGACTAAGATATCGGCAGCTCCATTGCCGTCAAAATCTGCAGAGACAACCCCCATACCAGGAGCCGGGTTGACGCGAATGCCGCTGGTTGCCGACACGTCGGTGAATGTACCGTCTCCCAGACTGCGAAAAAGCAAGTCATCGGCAGGCGGAAAATCATGTGGACCGGGATGATACTGGTAATCACCGATCGTCTGCTGAAAGTGCTTGTCGAATGAAAAGTTCTGGTAGTTCGCGCAGTAGATGTCCAAGTTGCCGTCATTGTCGATGTCCAGCATGCACACGCCCGCGCCAAACCGATCACCATCGTCTAAACCGCATACACCCGCAGCCTCGGTAAACGTGCCATCTGCATTGTTGATGTAAAACACATCTTTCGCAAAATTGGAAACGTACATGTCTAGGTCACCATCGTTGTCCACGTCGCCGGCAACTACTCCCAATCCATAGCCTGTATCTCCAACGCGAGCTGATTCGGTGACATCAACAAATCGCCAACCGCCAAGATTCCGGTACAGCCGATTGGACGGTGGGGGATTGACGACTGGAGTTCCTGGCAGCGGTGCACCGTTTAGAAAGTAGATGTCGATTAGGCCGTCTCCATCGTAGTCAAACAAAGCGAGACCAGCCGTCATCGGCTCGACTACATACCGCTTTCCGCTCGAGCCGACTGTGTGTTGAAATGGTACGGGCGCCGGCTTGAGGGGGGTTAGAACAATCGAATCCGCATTTTTAACTCCATCAGCTTCCTGGGCCACCAAGCCGCCGACGGGCAAAGTTACAAATCCGATATCTAGGCATCCAAGTAACATTTGTAACGACAGAAGCCAAGTAATGTTGCATCTCCTTGATACGGTCTGCGTTTGAAAAGCCATTTTTACCCGTTATCATCGTTCATAGAGCTTGATTCGATTT
>JANNNN010001210.1:0-3230 GCA_031398555.1 Planctomycetia bacterium
GGATCAGGTAACCAATCTCAATGAAAATCGCTCCACCGGTCCCACCATGCGCCGACGAGATCACGTAAATCCGTATCGGTTCTGCTGATCGATACTGGTCTTCGCTGTACCGCTTAACAAGTTCCGCTAACTTGGCATACAGCGTTCGCGAGAGTTGTTCGTAGTGATCGAGGAAGGCGAGCAGTCCCAACGGACGAACGCCTTCAGTTTTTAGCGAGCGTGGAATATTGTAGAGCCACCGCCGAGAAATAGCGCGAAACAGCTGAGGGTGGGCCGCGCGGTATTCCTGGGGTCGAAAAAGTTGAATCTGTACGGAAGCGGCAGACGGCAGGCCATCACTTTTTTCTGTAGAGCATGAGACTTCGTCTAAGGACTCTGAATCGCTATCGATCGCCAGCCATTCGTAGTCGCTCAAATCACGTACCGCGTCTTCATCGTTCTTCATCTTTGTGTAGAGCTCGCGAAGAGCTTTGCATCCCAAGCCGCCGAGTCCGATGAACATGCCTCGTGACGGAACCCAATTATTCAAGGTCCCTTCCACTTCCAAGGGCGGAAGAATCCGCTGGCGACCGCCAATAGCTGTGGAAGGCGATGCTGCAGGCAAATCGGTAGATGGCTCCTTTGAGACTTTTTCGGGCTCTTCGGAGTTTGGCATCATGGCCACCACAGCCCGAACGCGAGAAAGTTGATCGATCAGTTGTCGACAACTTGAAAACCGGTTCAAGGGGTTCTTTGCCAGTCCCCTTGCGATGATCGGGCGGTCAGCTGGTGGCAGGGAGTCAAGGTTGGGAGCTTGATTGAGGTGCTGTCGGGCCAGCTCAGCCGTAGAGCGACCGTTAAATGGCATCTGCCCAGTTAGCAGTTCTTGGTAAACGATAGCCAGCGAGTATTGATCGCTGCGCCGGTCGGGGCGACCATCGAAAATTTCTGGGGCCGCATAAGTAGGGGTGAGCCCGCCGACTAGCGATTGATTTTGCTCTTGCAAATCCTTGACGAGGCCGAAGTCAGCGACCTTGATTCGATCGGCAACAATCAGCAAGTTACCAGGCTTAATGTCTAGATGTTGAAGGTCATGCTTCTGCGACAAAAAATCGAGTGCATCGGCGGCGTCGCGCAAAAGATCAATCAAAAGATCGCGAGGAATGCCGGGCAAGCCTTTACCGCGATATTGTAGAAATCGTTCAACGAGGCTGCATTCAGCCAACTCGGTAACGATGACGATTTGATGATTGACAACCTCGATCCGCTCCAACGAAAGCAGGAATGGATGATGCACTTGGCGGATGCGCTGCAGACTGCGAAGTTCGCTGCTGGCCCGTTCTTGATCTACTGTGCCATAGACCAGCTTAATCGCCTTTTGTAGCCCACCAGGGGCATCTGCGAGCCAAACTTCACCGAAACCGCCCGCACCCAAACGACGACGAAGTGTGTATCCAGGAATCGGTTCGAGACCAGCTGATATGGGACCACTAAGTTGCGTCATGTCTTGGAGCTATGCTAAAAATTCCACTACTCAATTTTTAATCCATTACTTGAACGTCAGAGCAGCAATTTCTTAAATGGAGGACGTAACCAATTGCTGAGTAACGTTCAACACGTTGCATGAATCAAGTGCGGTGGAATTCAATTGGGTTGCAACAATTGGCTCTTGATAGGTCGCCGGTGCACGAAGCTCGGTGTGTATTGCGCTTTTGGAAGCAAGGTCCACGCAACCAAAGTAGTTTCGGCAAGCGTGCAAAAGGTAATCGAAGCGTAGGTCGAGCGGCTCGCCACGGTAGGCGCAGTAAGCCCGCACCTGCGACAGCAGGTCACGCGGGTAGCACCTACGAAGCGGCCGCTTCACTACGTTCTGCAGATGCTCGACCAGTTGTTTGGCAACTTCCACACGCCATGGAAAACCAAACGATTCGCAGCTTCGGCGAAACAGTTCGACAAACTCCGCATTGGATGGATCACAAATTTCAATCTTGAACGGAACACGACGCAAAAATGCCTCGTCTACCAATTCAGCTGGTTGCAGGTTGGTAGAAAACAGGATGATTTGTTCAAAGGGAACGGAGATCTTCTTTCCCGTAGGCAGCGTCAGAAAGTCTTGACGGCTTTCGAGGGGAACAATCCAACGGTTCAGCAAATCAGCGGGTGTTACGCGTTGACGACCGAAGTCATCGATCAGCAGGCTGCCGCAATTGCTCTTCATTTGGATAGGTGCCTCGCAAGTGTTGCTGCGAGGATCGTGACGAATCTCCAGATTGTCCAGCGTTAGTTCACCGCCAACGACTACTGTTGGTCGCTGAACACGTACCCATCGCTTATCGTAATCTTGAAGATTGGTCGGCGAATTCGAGCGTTCGGACACTTGCTCCGCTACGTGAAAAGCCGGATCGTACAATTTAATAATGACGCCGTCATCCATGATCGCATGTGGAATCCAGATGCTCTCACCACGCAGCTTCGTCAAGCACTTCGCGAGCGTCGTCTTGCCGTTGCCAGGAGGACCGTACAAGAAGATGCCTGCGTTGCTATTGATCGCTGGTCCTAAAAAATCCAACCATTGGCGCTCAAACGTAATTCCGGCAAGTGCTTGCAATAGCTGCTCGCGTCCGATTGGCGAAAACTGATTCGCTTGAGCTTCGACTGAAAGAAGATATTCAGACAGAGGAACGGGCGTTGGTCCCAGGTAACTGCAGTTCCGCTGCGATGCGACAGCTCGTTTTTGGCCGCTATCGGTTAAGCTATAGTAAAAATCATTGAGCGGTGCTGAGCGCGCATGGGCTATGTACTGCTTGGTTCGCAAGCCAGCCAACTGGAGATCAACAAGTCCAAATGGCAAACCGATGCGTTCGGCAATTTTTCGACCGCTTAGAGTTCCCACACTCAAGAGCAATTGGCAGATTAGCGTTTCGACAAACGTCTCGCTGATTCCAGCATCCTCCAGTGACGTTGGCTCAGAAGGCCAAAAACAATCCTCATGCATCACCGAGGGAAGTGCGCGACCGAATCCAAGAGCGTTCGTATCATTGTTATTAGCAACTGAAAGTCGTTCGTGCATAGTCGAGTCTACATATTTGGGCGTGTACAGAGCAGCTGCTATTTCGGCCAGGCAATATCTGCGGATCGCGTAACTTAGGCAGCCTGAAAACTTTCCTTGCAATCGTAGGACATGTAAAGTGGCCAGTCCGGAGTTTGGCTCATGATTCAGACCCATTCCCAGCTGACGCCCGTAGGATTTT
>JANNNN010001248.1:0-7898 GCA_031398555.1 Planctomycetia bacterium
ACCCAACTGCGTCAGTCATCGTTACGTGGGCCTGCTGTGCCGCGGCGCCGATTCCAGCTTGGCCCGATCCGCAACCGAGTTCCAGCACACGAATATCGCGAAGCGGCAATTGCAGCAAAAACTTGTCGAGTCCGATGGCGGCCCGCCACGTTGCCGCCCAAAACGGGTCAAGATCCTCAGCTGGCGATGCGTTGTTGTACGCAGCTTTTTGCAATAAGACATCCGGATTGGCCACGCGATACCAATCGAAATGCCGCCCGCCGAGTTCCAACCCCTCAGTAACTAGGGTCACCGTTCGTTCGATGCGAGCTTTTAGTCGCGAGTGGGCTGCAAGATTAGCACCTTCAAGCGTTTTTACTTCCCCTTCCGCAATCATTTACTGTGCATCCTTACTTGGAACAGGCAAATTCGGCAGCGTGCGCACTGGTGCTTTGTTCAGATTCGATTTCTGGTTGGGGTGGCACGTCCCTGAGTACTCGAAGGGCGTGATTCAAGCGTTACCCAGCACGTCCTTCGAGTACTCAGGGACGTGCCACCCAAAACCAAACGTCATTCAAAATTTAGGATGCCCCATTAAGGCGACTCAGTCGATGTATAGAAACTCGCTACTATTGAATAGCACGTGGCAGAGGTCGGATAGACCGTCGCTGGTTTTCAGTTCCTCTCCTGAAATCTGCTCTTCGCTCATCTGTTTGACAAATGCCAGCGCTCGCTCCAGTTCAATCTGCGTTGGAACTCGCTGCAAGCATCGCAAGTACATGAGCGCTATCTGTTCACCCCGGTCGCTTGATTCGCTCTGGACTTCTTTCGACATCGTAGCGGCGAGTGTGAGTGGCCAGTCGAAATTCGCGAGCAGCAGTGACTGAATGGGAGTCGTGGTGACATTACGCTTCGCGATGCTCGCGTTGCCATCTGGGGCGTCGAATGTGACAAGCATCGCATTGGGTTTGTTGCGTTTGATTTTCGTATACACGGATCGACGAAAGCTGTCGTGTTCAGCTGCGGGACCACCGGCCGTCCAGTCCATCTTGCCGGAACTGACGAGCATTGCATCGCGTATCTGTTCTGCTTCCAAGCGACGGCTTGGGTAATGCCATAGCAGATGATTGGCCAAATCTTTGCCCATGCCGCCCAGTTCGTCCGCCGGGTTATGAGAAGATTGACGATAAGTCGCAGAGTTGACAATCATTCGGTGCAATTGTTTGAAACTGCGACCGTTGCTGATAAACCAAGTGGCCATCCAATCCAACAATTCCGGATGAGTTGGAGGAACACCCAACCGTCCGAAATCACTTGCATTCTGCACCAATCCAGTTCCGAAATGATACTGCCAAATCCGATTGACAATCACGCGGTGCGGTAGTGGATTGTCGGGTGAATTGATCCAGTGCGCCAGTGCAGTTCGTCGGCCCATGGGTTTCGTATCGTCCTGCCAACCGGCCAAGGAATTGGATCCAAACACTTCAAACGACGCTGGCGGGATTGTCTGAGCATCAGGTGATTTCGATGGGATCACTGTTGGCGGGGAAGCGTTTTCGATATTACCGGCGGACATTACTGTTAGCGGCTTCTTCGGTTTGATCGCATCGAACGCCTTCAGTTCAGCATGCAAGGCGTCCCACTTTTCCTTATCAGCACCTTTAAGGGACTTGCTGAAGTCCAGCTTATTCCACTCTTCAAGCGTTTGTAGATGCGCGAGATGAGCAATCTGTTCTTCGAGTCCATTGCGTTGCGAGTGGGACTTGCGCAGCAGTGGTCGAACGTCGATCGGGAACTTTTCGATTGCTTTGTCTTCGATCGATATTTTGACTGGATCTTCGATGGCCGCAATCTTTTCGCGAATCGCCGCAGTCTTGGACTCCCAATCTGCAAGTTGTTGCTTGTACTGAGCCAACTCTTCGGATTCTGCGAACAGTCGATCGTCGCGTGGTCGGAAAGAAGCGAACGAAGCTTGCAAACGGTAGTAATCGCGCTGCAGGATTGGATCGAATTTGTGATCGTGACAGCGCGCACAGCCAACGCCCAGTCCAAAGAAGACTTCTCCAGTAACATCCGTCAAATCATTCAGGATGTTGGACCACTGGGTGCGCACGTCGCGTTGGTTGTATTCATAAATCCAGTGACGCAGGTAACCCGTCGCTGCCAAGTAACTGGTGTTGTTCGGATCGAGTTCATCGCCAGCGATTTGTTCCAACACCATCTGATTGTATGGCTTGTCGTGGTTCAGCGAATCGATCAGCCAGTCGCGATACAAGTACGCGTTTGAACGATAAGCATCCTGATTGAATCCATCTGATTCAGCATAGCGGACCAGGTCCAACCAATGTCGTGCCCATTTTTCTCCATAGCGAGAATCGTCGAGCAATCGGTCGACTAGTTTTTCATAAGCTTGTGGATCATCACTGCCAATAAAGGCTTCCGTTTCAGCAACGGTGGGCGGAACCCCGACTAGATCAAAGTAAATCCTTCGAAGGAGCGTTCTCGGGTCAGCTTCCTGTGCCAAGTGCAACTTAGATGCATCGAGTTGTTCGATGACAAAAGCGTCGATTGGAGTCTGCGCTCGCGATGCTTGAGAGCTATGAGCGAGATCTGGGATTTCAGGAGATGTCAGTGGTCGAAATGCCCAGTAGTTTTTGTCCTCGGCGGTAATGCCCGAACGCGGTCGAAGTTCCAGCCCAGCTTCGGTGTGCTTTGGCCAAACCGCTCCCTGCTCGACCCAAGTTTCGATGACTTGTTGGGCTTCGGCCGGAAGCTGTCCAGAGGGAGGCATTTCAAAATCTTGGTAGCGAATTGCCGACACAATCAAACTATCAGCGATAGCTCCAGGTGCCAGCGCAGGTCCAGAGTCACCGCCGTTCAACATGTGTTCGAGCGAATCAAGTCGGAGTCCACCTTCTTGTTTTTCACTGCCATGACATTTGATGCAACTCTGGGCAAGCAGCGGTCGCACTTCGTTCTCAAAGTACAACTCCCTTGCCGCCAACGCTTTGGCTTTGGAGTTATCGCCCTGCGCGTAGGCTGACTGGGTGAACTGAAGCAGGAGCCAAAGCACCAATGCGCTAAGCAACAACCAGCTTTTTGAATTTTCCGTCATTCGATTGGTGTTCGCACTTGGAGTGGGCATTTTGAGGCGGAATTGATCAGCTCCTTATCTTAAAGGAAATCGTTCGTGCGGTCAATTTTCTTCCTATGTCTGCCGTTTGCTATCGGGGCAATTTTCATAGCCCATGATTCATCGGCTTTTTCGAGGTGGAAAATCGTTTTTCACCTCAATTTTCCCGCGTGAATCGTGTTTTCCTGGCGGTGGCATGTACGCCGTTAGCGGTTAAACTAACTACTCCCTGTCAGTGCGTGCGAATCCCTGAAGTTGGAGTCAACGTGCAGGAATCAAGTCTTCCCGAAACTACAATGCCCGGAAACGGGGTATCTGGCGGTGTGCCTGGACCCAATTCAGCTGCGGTCAAGCAATCCTATTTCCGCTGTGCCTGCGGAAGCGATGTGATTTTGACAGGAATGCGAGGGACTTGCCAGAAATGTGGTCGAACTATCTCGCTAGCTGCATTCGATGCATCGCAGACAATGTCGTTTTTAAGTACTGGTGAGAACAGCGATTGCGGGATATCTCTTCAACAAGGGATGGATCGATCGGGTGAAAAGCTCGGGCATTTTCGATTAGTATCTTTGCTTGGGCAGGGCGGAATGGGAGTTGTCTACCGGGCTCTCGATGAATCGCTTCAGCGTTATGTAGCGGTCAAAGTCATGCGATGCACCGGTGCTGATGGCAGTTCAGCCGCCCGCGTAACCCGCTTGCTCGATGAAGCGGTCGCTCAAGCTCGTTTGAATCATCCACATGTTGTCACAATCTATTACGTTGGTCGCGATTCGACCGATCCCTTCTTTGCAATGGAATTATTGCCCGGTCCCACGCTCGACAAGCTTTTGCTGGAAGGCCCGCTTCCTTATCCACAAGTCATTCGATATGCGCGTCAAGTCGCGTCAGCACTCGCTCAGGCAACGCGTTTAGGGTTAGTGCACGGTGACATCAAGCCCAGCAATTTAATTATTGCGGCAGACGATACGGTGAAGCTCGGCGATTTCGGTTTGGCGCACACCGATCAAAAAACCTCAGTCGGCATCAGCGGCACGCTGAGTTATATGGCACCTGAATTGGGGGACGGTCATATGCCAACGGCCCAAAGCGACATGTATGCGCTCGGCATCACATTGTTCGAGCTGACCTTTGGTCGACGACCCTATTCGTTGTCTGGACACACATTGCCTGACCAACTTCGCAGTCATCGATCGGCAGAGGTGGAATTTCCGGAGAAATGGCCGGCCGAGATCCCCGAGCGTTGGCGCGAGGTGCTCGAACGCTTGCTCGCCAAAGAACCTGAAGATCGGTATGCGAGTTACGAGTCGCTGGACGCATACTTTCAAGCGATTGCACCGGTAGGAGTCACCAGAGCGGGACGATTGAATCGAGCCCTCGCGCTGATGGTTGATTTTTTCTTGCAGTCGGTAGTCATAGCGAGCCTCGCGCTTCCCGGCATAATCGCCTCAAGCACATCGGTAAACGGTGAGTCCACGATAGCGATCTTGGCTCGGAACGGTTTCGGGCTCGTCAGCATCCTCGTACTGCTGGTTCCGGCTGGCATGGCTTGGATCGAATGGAGCGGTTGGAAGACGCCAGGTCGTTACTTGTTTCAATTGCGAGTCGTCGATGTTCACGGTCTGCGGTTGACTCGGCGTAAACGGTTATTGCGAAACTTGATTCGCAACGCTCCAATGTGGTTACTTGCGTTTTCGATTGTAGCCCTCACACTTGACTTGGGATCCGCCATTAACTTTCTCGGCCCGGTTGATGAGATCATCTTGATTGTCAACGCGCTTCCGATTTTAGGTCCCGCCCGTCGAACGCTGCACGATCGCTTCTTCGGAAGCCACGTTGTGCTGGATACCACCAAATAATTAGTGAGCCGACGGCGCTGGCGTCGGGTCTGGAAGCGCTAGTCGATCATAACAATCAGACCTATTCCAAGCGCCGAGTCAACCGACATCAACATTGGCTAGACTTTGGGTAATTTGAATCGCCCGACTTCGAAACCCGCGGCTAGCGCGACGGCTCACGGCCCCTATTTCATGGAATCTAGCAACGGAAATATCTACGTCATCTTCGAAGTGCAGACGCAGGTTTGATTTGATCCAGCAACTCAGCTAGGCGTTTGCGGACGATTTCGGCGCGACGAGTTTGGCGAGTGTTCACCCAGTCTTCGGATTGCTTCAACAGGGCTCGCAGGCGTTCAAGTTCAGCTTTACGGGATTTTTGATTTGAATCGAATTCTTGTTCCAAATGGGTCTGCAGTGCTTTGCTCAATGCTTGTGGACTCGAATCGTTTTGCGAAGATTTCAGCCATTGGTCGACGAACGTCTTACCTGTGTCAAGCTGTTCAGTCGCTGGTGATTCCGACGGACGTTGGACGACTGGCTTCGGACTGAGGAATTCTCCTTCACTCTTGGCGGCGTCGCTTTTCGTCGTGATCAGCAGGACTTCGTCTCGGATCGTAAACGTAAGTTCTTCGGAGACGCTAGAGAGGATATGTCGAAGCGCGCTGCGAGCCGTCATGGAGGGTAAGCTTATGGTGACGGGCACTTCTGAATCGACATTTAATTCAGATGAGATCGGGATCGTGTTCAGCCGGATGGGGATGTTGAAAGTGTCCTGCAACTCTTGCATTACTTGGCGAAGCGGTGTGCCCTGATAATCGATATCCGCCGAGGCTTTCAAGAGGGCCATTGTAATTTTCATTTCGGCTTTCTTGACGGCCGCATCAATCACCGCCTTCCCGGCGTCAGGGGTGGGCGTACTGCTCGAATTCGCAAATGGATCGCGTTCTCCGAGACTTAATGAGCCTTCAAACGGATCGACTTGCTTCGAAGATTCGGCAACTGGCCCTGGATTTCGTATGGAGAATTGCCCGCCGTCAGCTGTGGCAATTGGATTGGGCATATTTGACGCAGCTAGATTGGTAAGCAGCAGAAGGTCCGCTTCTTCGATGGTTGTGCTGCCACCTGCTTTTACGAGGAATTTGAGTGGTTTGTTTTCGGTGTCGGCTTTGTATTTCATGGACACGGGGCCGGTCAGGGCAATAATTTCAAGTGAGTAAGTGCCTTCAGGAATTCCCTCGAAACGAAAACTATCATCACTGTTCACTTGGCAAATAATTTCAGGCAAAGACAAACTGCGGAACTGCTTGCCTTTCTCAGATGCGTAGAGACTCGCAAGAGAGTTGAGATCAAATTTTATGAAGGCATTTTCGAGTTCAGCTGGCACTTGTGCGGGGTACTCATTAAATCGCGATGCACGCAAGTATCTGATTCCGCCTTCGTTATTCCAGTCAGGCAAGTCGGAGTGGGGCGCAATCTTGCCCGCTGCGCTTCCGAAGTTTGGTAACTCAAAGGTCGTTAGCGTTTTGCTCGTCGTGCGAACAGGATTGAAGATGACGCTTGGAATCGGATTCTGCGCATCGACCGCTTCGAACCCTTCACCACCAAACACAACGCTTACTTCGCCTGGGGGAACTTTAATGGATGCATCTGGATTTTCGATGGACGCCTTCGGATTATCGTAGGTTCGCGACCAGGTAACGATCTGATCAAATCGCCAGTCAAGTGAAGGTTCCGAAGATTTGAATGGGTCGGCTCCGAATGGGTCGTTCGAATCGGGGCGAGGTGCGTTGCCAGCGAAACAGTTTGTCCAGACGACGCTGAAACGTTTCGATTTAAGTTGATCCTTTGAAACTTTCGAGGTATCGATTTTGAATGCTGCCCACGGCCGAAGCTTCACAGTAGTTACATTGTGCTTGAGCGGAAAGAACGCAAATCCGATTTCGTTTTGAGCTACGATGGCTTTCGCTTTAGAGTCAAAGGTTATCGTTCCAGCAGCGTTTTTAGCCGCCGCGGTTCCCGGTTCGGAGAGGACCGCGACCAGACTTGGGAGTTCTTTTAAATTCTCGTCCACTCTTGCGCCAAGCGTCATGATCGCTACAGCTTGAGCGTCCCCTGCAGGCGTGCCGTCGGGGTTTTGCAATTTTAGCTGCTTGGTTTCCGCATGGGCGAAGTGAATGGTTAGGAGGAAGATCGCCTGGAGGAAGATGAGTAATTGACGCATTTTGCAATTCCTTGGTATTGGTGATCACATTCTTTGCCCCTCACGCGGCCCCCTCTCCCGACAACGGGGCGAGGGGTTAGGGGGGTTAGGGGTCGAGTATGGATTGTTCAATATGCTGAATCAAAGTTGTAAGATTGTCGGTCCATGCTGTTGCAGCGTCAGGTTCTTCCCAAGGCAGCGAGATGCTGTTGGAAGTAGTTGAAGGCGAACTCGTTTTTTCAAGTTTCGGTTCTACTGAACCTGCATGCGGTGACGTTATGGGCACCGACGGCGCCTCGCCTGAATAAAAATTGCCAACACTACGGAACGCAACAGCCATTAAAGCCACTGTGATGGAAGCGACGATCAATACATTGCGTGGACTAACTTTGAACGCTCCGCTTGACTTATGAAATTCTTTCGGAAGCGAATGAACGGTTGGCTGAGCGTGATGCGCCAGGCACTGGGTTAACAACTGTGCGACTTCTTCGGCAGATTGAAAGCGATCTTCAGCGGACTTGGCATGCAAGCGATGAATGATTTTACAAAGCCATTCGGGAATCTGCGGATTGATTTCGCGAATTAGACGAGGCGCGTTATCGGTGATCCGCCGCAGGACTCCATAGGGCGACTCAGCGCGAAAAGGAACTCTGCCCGTGCAGGCGGCGCGCAGCGTCGGCTCGTAAGCCTCGAAGAAACGGCTCTGGAACTCCACGTCGCGCCCACGCGTGTAGGCCATGTCGCCGACGTG
>JANNNN010001265.1:0-2806 GCA_031398555.1 Planctomycetia bacterium
CATCAGCATTCCCATTCTCCATATCAGAGGGAAAAACTGATTCACGTGACAAATTCCATGCCAGACAACCCGCTCTAACCAAGAAAAACTAAAGTAGATGGCATTGGGCGTTAGCCTCCGGTTGAAGACCTAACCGGAGGCTAACGCCTTCCGGCTGGTAGGACCAAGCCAAGGCTAGAGTCAAACCCACGTGCCAACCCCAAAATCTAATCTGGACAAAGCACTAGCTAGTTCGAGCGGCGAGTCCCCCTACACCAAGTCGTTCGGCAATAACTGCGTTCATGCTCTGCAAACAATTGCACTCCAGCTCAGATAAATCCAATAAACCGGAAAAACGCATGCTGTCGACCAGTTTCTGTATAAGTTCCGTGAGGGAGCGTTCGACTTGGGGGAGTTCGCGCGCCACTTTTTGAACACTAGGCAGACTGCCTAGCAGATTCTCGGTCAGCATCGATTCATAGCGTTTCGGCTCGACAACCGGCATCCCACTGCGAATGATCGCAGCCACATTAATTGCGGAGGCGCCCAGGGCAAGCAGCTTTATCAGGTGGTCATGGTTTGTTATGGGTGCATCGAGCAGAAGCGGGATTTTGTTACGTCCAAACTGCGCGCACAGCTTGCGGGCGGATACTATTCCGAGCGCAGCCTGGCTGGCAACGTCCTCACTACTCGAAGCTAAACTCTCGGCGCAATGGGTTAGCGTGATGTAATCAACTGTTGATTCAAGACTCATCCGCAAATCAGCTGACTTTGCGTGAAGCGGTAGAGTCATACCAATGGGCATTTCGCTCCCAGTAGCAGCTCTGAGGGTAGTAACAAGTGTCTTTAGGTCGCGGCCGCTACTGATTTCAAACGGCCAACTCCAACCGGATCCATTGCGATTGCAGTTCGCAAGTTCGAAAGCATCCGACATGGTGACTTCGTCGTGAATGAGCGGTTGACCTATAAATCGTTGGGCGATTCTGGCGGGCACTTGGGCGGCGGGAACGGCTTGCAGTTCTTGAACAGTCGCGTAGATCGGCAAGCCCTTTGCGCGGAGAATACCGCATACGATCGGCCAGTTGGTACTCAGCTGGGACGCCGAGAGACCCTTTGCAAAAAAGGGAGCGTTCAATTGCAACTTCCGACCAGCGGGAGTTTGGATAGCCCACGCCGTGCTAACTGCGGGTCCGTAACCTGCTGGCATAGCTGGCATTAAGGCGACTGGCGTAACGACAAGTTCATCTAGTATCGACTTGGCAGATATCATGAGGCTCCGCCTAGAGCGCGATAGACGCGAAATTCTTTCGCCGCTGCCCGAATCCCCGCACGCGCCAGTAGCAAACTCAGTCGCATCGTGTCCGAATCCTTCAAGCGATTTTCACGGATGCCGGGGGCAAGCGATTTTACGGCTCCGCGAACAAAGATGGTTCCACCGGTCATCCCGACCCCTAGATGCTCTCCCACAGAATTTCCTAGAACCAGCGTTCCGCTAGCCATACCCCATGCGGCTTCAGAACCTACATCACTGCGCACGACGACATCACCGCCTGACAGTCCTAATCCACATCGCATTCCAGCACGTCCGATACACGCCACAATACCGCCGGTAGCATAGGCTCCGAAACCATCGCCGACATTCCCGTTGACTAGGAGAAAACCGGAGCAAAGCGAGTGGCCCGCGCAGCTTCCAAAATTACCGTTTACTTCAATCTCCGCATTTGCGTTCAACATGAATCCGAAGTCGCCCAAGTCACCATCGATCTGAATCGAAAGTGATTTGTTCAATCCAGCCGCGAAACCATGGGCACACTTCTGATCGGCGATCGTAATCGCGGTGCCATCCGTGCTGGTGTCCCAAGCGCGCAGACGCATGCCAATTTCCTCGGCAGTGCACTCCTTCAGGCTAGGGGTTGGCGGTTGTGGCTCGGCGGACATCTTCGGTGCGATCTATGAAACGTCCGGATTGTTTAATCCAGGCTTTGAATGTTACTTAATCGCTGAAAGTCGGATTGACGTGAAAACAACTTCGGTCGTCGGGTCGTGGCCCTGCAACGAGATCGGCCCTGGCGCGGTTCGAAGGCCCTTGCGGGGATTTTCGTCGGCAGGACGATTGTCTACGAAGTCAACAACCTGAATACCATTGACCCAAGTCATCAAGTGCGACCCGTGCGCGATCAAGGTAACATAGGTCGGTTTCGATCCATCACCTACGACCACTCGAGCGGGAGCACGGCGGAAAATTCCGCCCGCGCCGCCATCAGCGGGCTGTAAAGGATCGTCGTTAGCGATCGCATGATTCAGTTGACATTCGTATCCATCGAGCATCGAGTCGCGAACACATCGGAAAAAAATCCCCGAGTTGACCTCTGGCTTTGCCAGTTGGTAAGCAGCTTGAAGGATGAAATCGCCCCAGTCCGACTTCGATTGAAGTTGACCGAGCCCGCCGGTAACTTTGAGCCCTGCATTCGTCACTTCGGCATTGAACTCGGCACCCTCTTTAGAAGACTTGTCCCAATCATTTTCCCAGCTTGCATCCAGCTTTAGCGCGGTCGAACCGTCGGCAAGCGGACGAAGTCGCACATTTTTGAACTCGACGTGGCCTTCATTGTGTTGCAGCGAGACATGTCCGTTTCGCAAGTTCGAATCATCCACGTATTCCAGAATTTTTTTCCCGTCGAGCCCAATCGAAATCTTGTCGCCATGCATGCGAATGCGATATGTATGCCACTGAGCGGGATCGAATTTGCCAAGCTGTTTGTCCAGATCTGCTGGCTCGAGCTTCTGTCGCTGTACGAGACTTCCCGTGGGGAACGGATTTTCAGGT
>JANNNN010000025.1:0-3087 GCA_031398555.1 Planctomycetia bacterium
GTTGGAAATCAAAAACAGGATTCGGCCAGGCTTTCTGGATCAGATAGTCCGAGCTATAGGGTCCACCTTGTCCGAAGCTGGATGGGCTGCAAAACAGGAGTGCAGCGATTACGATGCAGAGCGATTTGACTTTCATGATTCCCTCGATAGTGTTGCTGAAAGATTTGTTTCGGAACACTAGGACTATCGAGGGCTAGAACAAAATACGGCCAAATTATTTCGCGATTTATCGCCATTGCTAATGGAGACTGCTGACTTAGTCGCAATCCGCTGGGATCCCACACCGAGCGTGAATGTGTTTGAAATTGTCTTCATCCGTGGGCCGTAAAATGCCGCATCACGCGGCCGCGTCGCTATTCAATCTTAGAGGTCATCACTCGTTGTGGAGTTCCTCTCTTTTGCCTTTTGGAGTGTTTCCGCCGGTCCGCTTTCCCACTGCGAGCCTTTCAGTTTCTCAAACCACTTTTCCATCGCTTCCAGGTCGCCTTTAGCTTCAGCGACATCGAACAGAAGCGTTACAGCTTGCAGTGTGGCGTTGTGCAATTCGCCGAATTTCTCGTGCGTAGTGGCATACTGCTCAATCGCAAGCGACTCAGCTTCATCCAAACGCTTCAGGGCGACGAGCGTAGTGGCAAGCGTTCCTCGGGCCTCTAACGTATGTTGGTGTACTGGTCCCAGGGATTTGACCGCCCTTTCGAGACATACTCGAGCCTCTTGTTCGGCAACAGTGTGGTTTCCCAATTCGAACTCTATTTGACTGATCAATAGCCCCATGCGAATCGTCCGCTGATGTGTGGGTCCAAAAATCTCCTCATAGATGGCTCGCTGCGGAATCGCCAAATCCTTGGCCGATTGAAAGTCTTTCCGATTGAATCGCAGTGCGATCAAGTTAAATCCATCGACTAGTGTTTCTGGATGCGACTTTCCCAATAGTTCTGCATGGGCTTGGTGCGTAGGCGTCAAGAGTGCTTCGGCTCCTTCGTAATCTTCCGCATCCATCATAGCCACCGCCAAATTGCTGGTAACAAGCAAAGTCTTGCGGTGCTTTGGGCCAAGTTTTTCATTCGCTAGTTGGTACGCTTCACGATGCACAGCTACAATCTCTGCAAAATTTGGCGACGAATTCCCAGAAAGGACGTGGCCATAGACGTCGATCAAACTGATCATTGTTTGAGAATCCAAGTCTTTGACCGTTCGTCCGCGTTCCAATGCGTCGCGTGCCAATTCTATAGCCTCCTCGTCTTGATCACGACGCGATAACATTTGCGCTTGGGCGCTTTGAGCATGTAGTGCTTCTGAGCTGTTCTCTCCGGAATGTTGTTTGTACAACTGAGTGGCCAAGTTAGCGTGTTCCTGCGCAGTTTCGTACACGCCTATCGACAGAAAAGCTTCAGCTAGAATTTGATGCGTATCGGCGGAGACCAAGGGATTAATTGTGTCGTCCGTGCGAAGTCGTTTGGAGGTTTCATCGAGTAACTGTCGGACGGTCGGTTCCTTGCCTTGCGCAACCTCAGGTGTTGCTGCCCGTATAGCTTGAGCTAGTAAATCGGTTGTTGAGGCGGAACGTTGTTGAGAAGCAAGGGACTTGGCGTTGGCGGCTTCCAGTTCAATGTTGGTGATCAACAACTGTTGGTTTTTTTGGTTAAGCAATACGCTACCAACACCGCCTGCGAATATGGCCATCGAAACGCCCACCAGCAAAGCGGCGGCTAGGCCCGATCTGCGGCGTACGGTGCGCGACATTTTCGACCAGACGGTCTCTTTGACGACGCTGATCGGTTCACCCGCCAAATAGCGTTCGACGTCTTCTCGCAAATTCACAACTGACTGATATCGATCTTCCAGCTCGATAGCACGAGCCTTTTCACATATAGCCAATAAACGGCGAGGCACCAATCCACCGCAGCGATTGCGGAGTTCCACTGGCCGCGTTGGCTTACTGTTGGGAACCGATCCGGTGAGCATGGTCCACAGGGTCGCTCCCAGAGAGTAGACATCGGTGCGAGCATCCATTAGATCTACTCGCCCCTGCCGCTGTTCGGGACTAGCAAAAGCGGGTGTGCCCATGAATTGTCCCGCGCGTGTTTTCAATGCACATTCAACAACGGTATCCGCCGACTCAGATATGGAAGCCAGAGCATCGTTCACTGGCTCGGGTTCGTTCAACCTTTTTGCCAGTCCCCAGTCCATCAACATCGTCTCACCGAAGGTACCCAGGATCACATTGGAGGGCTTGATATCGCGATGCACAATATCATGTTCATGCGCGTAGGCAACGATATTGCATAACGATACAAAGCTCTGGAGCAATTGCCGCATTTCTAGTGACGATACAAAGTCTGAACTAGCCGACTTCGGTTGACGGAACAATTGCTCAATTCGATCCTGCAACGTTGGGCCGTCGACAAACCGCATTACATAACAAGGCTGTCCATGACGGTCTTGTTTCAAGGCAAAAACCGGCACGATGCCCGGGTGGTTCAGCTGGCCTGTAACTTGGGCCTCGCGCTCAAATCGTGCCATCTGTTCGCTGCTCAGGTGACTGGCGCGGGGATACTTGATGGCAACGGTGCGATTCAACTGAGGATCGCGCGCGAGATAGACTTCTCCCAATCCACCGGTAGCCTGCAGTCGATCAATATGAAACACCGTTGATACGTGAACGGTTTGATTCAGTTTTGTAGAACCTGCCTTGCCCGACGGTCCGCCTTCGAGGCTTGATGACCATGCACCAAAGCGGGCATCTACGGCTTGCAAAACCTGGATCTGCTCATGCAACTGTTCGAGTAACTCTGGATGATTTTCGCAAAGCTGCTCAGGGGAAAACGCTTGTCCATTCTCTAGTCCTTCCTCCCAGCGGTTCAGCAGTTCGTCTAACATGGGGTGCATACGAGAAGGCTCCTGTGAACGGCGGGAAGTGAATTTAACGTGCGTTGTGATTTGGGGAATTAGTACTTCAACACTATTTACCTTTGGAATTAGCTGCAGTGCACTAGCATCAATTTCCTTGCAGGAACCGGACGCTAGTGAGAGCGTCCCGCTTAAAAACCCCGGGAAAACGCGATTTTTCAAGCGACTTATCAGCCG
>JANNNN010000042.1:0-2878 GCA_031398555.1 Planctomycetia bacterium
ATTGGAAAGACGACTCAAACGCTCCAGCGTTTCCACCTAACCACCGAGCCCTTTGCAGCTAGGCTGCAATTCCCAGATTGTGGGTTCGCTGGTATTTTTTTATTGTCCGTTTGCCTTATCCCAAAAGCGGACGCTTAGAAAATGCACCCAACGCATGCTTTAAGCATTGATGCACTCGAGTGAATACATTAATGTAAAGCCTAGCAACTGGCGGAGCAAGAGTCAGTAATAGAATTTGAAGTAATTTTTCATTGCCGACCACTTAGGCAAATCAAGTAACAACGGAAATTTCATGAACTCCACAAATCATATTCCACTCGATTTGATGCAAACTTTTGTAAAAATCGTCGAGCACCGCGGCGACGCGACGGCGGCCGCTGCTGCGCTGGAGATCTCACAGCCGACGATATCTCGGCGGCTGTCGGCTTTGCGGGAAGCTCTCGGCGACGCTGAAGATCGGCCTTGGTTGATTCTCAAAGGTAAACGTTGGCTGCTAACACCTAGCGGCGAGCGAGTGAAAGGAGTCGTCGCCGATCTTGTACGGCGGTATGAGCAGGTCGAACAATTTATCGCGGATGCTGCAAATACCCAGCCTACGTTGTCGGTAGCGTGCGGCCAAACGGCGGCCAGCGGCTTTATGCGGCTCGCAATCGAACGGCTGATCGAGAAGAATCCAGGCGTTCGCGTTCATTTATCAACGCCCCGTGGCAAGTCGCGCATCGAAGGTGTCGCCGGTGGCCAATTCGATTTTGCACTTGTAACCGACGAGGAAGCCACAATTCACGACGTAGCCGGTATTGAACTTTTCGTCGAACCCATCAAGACCGATCGCTTTGTCGTCGCCGCCAATCCATCCGCCAAGTCGACGTGGGCCAAAGCTTGGGACGCCTTGCCAGTCCGTCGACCCTTGACAGCCAAGGAGTTGGTCGGCTTGCCGATGATCTTGCCTGAACCCGATGCTGGCCGTCGCAAGCAGTTTGACCATTGGTTCAAGCGATCCACCGACAAGGTTCCCAACGTGGCACTTGAGATCGGTGGCTGGCAAAGCTTGCTCGGCTTTGCCCAGTCCGGAGTAGGCGTCGGCTTCGCTACTGAAGAGGCCGTTCGAAGCATGGAGTCCTCAAGATCCGGCAGGCAATCCGTTAAACCAAGCTTGTCCGTACGTCTGCTCGACGAAAAAGACTTCCCGCCCGACCAGATTCGCCTAATCGCTCGCAAGCCGCAAGGCTACACCAAGCCCGAATTTAGCCCAGCGGCGCAGGAACTGTATGAATTGATCAAGGAAAACTTTTCCCAGTAGCATTGACGAGTGCACCGAAGACAAATCAGTGTGATCAGCCAAATTAGTTTTTGTCACCCACTTGCCCGGATGAACATAGAGTCGCGGCATAGCTCTCAGGGCAAAATTTTTCGACACTCCCAGTTGCTAGCGAATAACTGATGGCGTGGTGCTTGGAGCGGCGGGCGGTTGCGCTGGCGAACTGGTTGTGGCGGCCGGTCCCGTCGGAGCCGGTGGCGTCGTGGTGGTGGGCGCATTTCCCGAACTGGCGACCTGAGTGACGTCTTTCGGACTATCAACTTTTTCCGGTTTCGCAACGGCTGCAGCAAACAGCTTCGTCCCTCGAAATTCCTCAAAATTTGATCCGCGGGGCACGACACGGTTTTGTGGCATTCCCCAAATTCGCGATGTACGATCACCTGCGAATCGGGTTCCTTCATAGATAGTTCCTTCCTGCCAAGGTCCAATACCCAAAAACCAAGTATCTCGAGAGGTACTGCTGGACCTGGCAATCCCCGACTGCCAGTAGGGTTCGTGACTTGCTTTTACATAAGCGAATACGGCCACTTTGGCAGCACCGAGTTTCGCTTCTCGACGTCCGACTGACATTTCCGGAAGAGCCGGGATGCTCGCCCCAGTCAGTGCTCCGGCACCGGATAGCGAACTGCTCGCGGGAACTCCATAAGTCACGTTGTGCCCGTCGAGTCCCATTGTTCCCACGCGAGCCTCCGCGATCAATTCCGCTTCGTCTTTTGTATCGACCAGTAAGACGTTTTCAGCGATCATTCCTTGCCTGAGGGAAGATATCACGTAATCGGTGTCGAGCAAATTATTCGGAGCTTTCAGCATCTTCATGTAGGTGATGTCGAGAAAGACCTTTTTTCCCGTCAACGGACTGAAGTCGATCTTGGCGACGGTCGCATCAATCGCATCGCTCAACAGCAACTGGTCGGTTGCCGTAAAACTCCTCGTCGTTCCGCAGCCAGCGATTGCGTACACCAATCCCAGCGCAAGCCACGCAGGTGCCATCCCGCTCAGCCAATGGTGGCCCAGTTTTATTGGAGTTGATTGAATGAAAATCGCGGGCGAGCGGTCTGGCATGGCAACCGTGTCAGGGGTCGGATTCGTTGATAACCGAGTTCACCTATACACAAAGATCCTCAAGCGGAAAATAGCGACCGCTCAAGCTAGCAAATACAAACTGTAGCTTGGGGCCAATTGTCCCGAGCGATTGGGTTTATTTCGTACAGGACGGGACAAAGGGTCCCATCCTACAACCAACACTCGAAAACGCGGATCGGTATGCGACCGTCCAGCAAATCCACATCATGCTCCGTTGTCTGCCAGCCTGCTTCGCAGATCCACTGTGAAAATCGGTCGCCCGTATGCCGATGCGGTTCGCTCAAGTACATTCGCCCACCGTGGCCCAAATGCTGGCGAGCACACAAGTCGAGAAGCGAAAACAAACTGGTGTCATATACCAAGTCCGAACCAATGATTACTGGAAAGGGAGCTTGTTCGAGTTGGTCGAGGTTCCAACGCAATCGCTGAAAGTGGATTCGATCGCGCAAGGTCCAGGCGTTCAACTTGGCGACCATG
>JANNNN010000048.1:0-2399 GCA_031398555.1 Planctomycetia bacterium
CCTTCCCTTTCGACAGTTGCGATTTATGGAAATTGTTATTACAGCAGTCGGGCCTGACAACGTTGGTTTGGCCGATCCAATCATTCACGAAGTAACTCAGCAAGGCGCGAATATCGCTGAGATTCAAATGTATGACCATGACGAGGCAGCCGTATTCGCCATGATGTGCCGCTTGCAAATCGATGCGACGCGAATTTCAGCAATCCGCGAACATATGGCCGAGATCGGAAAACGAACGCGGTTGTCGATCCGCGTCTGGACGCCGCGGCCCGTCGGCAAAAAAGCCCGCTTGGCGATCTGCACAACTTATCAAGAGTCCACTCCGCGTGCTGTATTGGAAGCGATCCGAGGAGGGATAATCAATGCCGACGCAACAGTCATGATCGGCAATCGAAAACGCTGCCAAGGATTGGCGGACGCGTTCTCTGTTCCCTGGCATAACATCGGTCGCGACGATGGCTCGGCCGACAATGTGGCGTTGGTCGAGATACTGGACAAGTACGAAGTAGATTACATTGTCCTCGCACGGTACATGCGCGTTCTCCCACCAGATACCTGTTGGAAGTTTGCAGGTGGTCGAATCATCAATTTGCACCACGGACTGCTGCCGAGCTTTCCGGGATTTCGGCCCTACCACGACGCCTTCGCTGGCCGCATGTTAACTTACGGAGCCACTTGTCACTTCATCGTCCCCGAACTGGACGCTGGCAATCAAACGATTCACCAGTCAACGTTCACCGTTCTACCCGGCACGAAGATTGAAGAAATTATTCAGCAAGGGCAGGACGAGAATGAACCGCGCTGCCTGGTCGAAGGTGTCCGCCGCGTGGTCGCTCAGGAGGTCAAGCTGCATTTCCATCGAATCATCGCCACCGGAGTTCGGCGTTGAGCAAGCCAGTGCTCTTTTGGCATCTCGCGACTGGTGTGCAGAGTACCTACGTGTTCATCGTAGCCCTTTGAACTTACGGAAAGGAACGTTTTCCATGCAGCAGCCATCCGATCGGCGTGTACCGCACGAATACCACGTAGGTCGCCATGCAGGCAACCAACGTGCCGACGACTACTGCAATCAATTTCAACCACAGCGAAAGATCGAGCGGCGCCAGAAGCGTCTGCAGGAATATGACGATCGGCAAATGAAGTAGGTATACCCAGTAGGATGAATCGGCGACGAAACGGAGCCAGTCGCTCTCGCCCGATAGATAACGCTGCCCAAGCAGCAACGAGGCAATTGTGAGCAGCACCGACAAATAGGCGGTTAAAACCGCTTCGGTCAAACGCAACCAAAACTTGGGTGACTGTTCATTTGCAACAAGAACATTCAAATCAAGCACAGGCATCAACCAGTAGTAAGGCACGAACAGAACCATAGAGACCGCTACGAGTCTCCAAGCAAACGGTCGCAATTTGTCGAGGTGCTGCTCTCTTCCAAACACTTGCCATCCCGCATAATAAAAAATCCCATAGAACGCGAAAGGCCACCACGTTGGTACAAATGATTCCGGCGCTGGCAATGGATTCCCTGCTGCCAAAACGCCCGGAACGAGGACTAACGGGCTAAGCACCAACAGCACCGGTTTTCGAAACGCAGCATCCAGACGAAAACACTGCACCCGGTAAACCATCACACTGATAATTGTGTAGAACATCAGGTAGTAGAGGAACCAAAGATGCATGGTTCGAGGCGGGTTCGGCGTTTGAGGTTGCGTGTTATCATTCGCGGCCCTGGCAATTAATCCCATTAGCCCCTTCGGTTCGTCGAGATAGGATAACGAAAAAATGATGACCACGGCCATAGCCGCCAACAGAAACGGATAAAACAGAATGAATGGAGCTACGATTCGCAGACACCGCCCCCACAAAAACTGCTTCACTCCCTTTCTCTCGATTACTAACTTGGCAAAATAGCCAGCTAGTAAAAAGAATAGCCCCATCCGGAACAAATGGATGAACCAGATAGCGACATCAACAGCAACACTTGCTTTCGTATCCGTTGCTAACCAAACGGATTGAGCGGGCTGTGCATAGGCAAGCGCTGAGTGTAGCAAAACGCCCAGCATCATTGCAATGGCTCGCAAATTGTCCATGTAATGAATTCGTTGCGACACGATCGAAGATGCATTTGAAGAAGACGATTTCGCATTGACTGAAGCCCCGTCAATCAAGGCCTGCATCTAGATTAAGTCCCGCTTGCGAGTTTGAAAAACAAACGCCAGCATCAGTGCTGCGACAATGATCAATAGTTCCACCGCAACAATCTGCACAACAACGTTCGGCCAAGCTACAACATTGTTTTTCGTAGCGGCCGACAACTCGGGGATTGAAAACAGTTTCATCATGAAGACGTTCAAACACACGTTACAACCCACCATCACGCAAATAGTAAATCCAACGGATTC
>JANNNN010000077.1:0-10879 GCA_031398555.1 Planctomycetia bacterium
TCCCAACGCAGATCGTCGACTATCAGACAGGTCTCGATCGTGTAGTGTCATTCACTTCGTTCACCCGCGGCTAGCGCCGTCGGCTCACTACCATGCTCGGCAGCCTTCTTACAGGGTCATAGCGAGTCATCTGATAGTCGATCGCGAGCCGCAAGCGATGGAAAAAGCTTCAGCCAAAGGGCGACGACAACTAGCGTCCCGACCCCGCCAGCAACGACCGAAGGTACGATTCCAAAAAACGAAGCTGCGGTACCGGATTCAAATTCGCCTAACTGATTCGACGCACCAATGAACACCGAGTTCACCGCGCTGACTCGTCCACGCATGTCGTCTGGAGTTTCTAACTGAACCAGTGACTGGCGAATCACGACACTAACGCAGTCCGCAGCGCCGAGCACAACCATCATCGTTAGCGAGAACCAAAACGAAGTTGACAGCGCAAACAGAATCGTACCAACACCAAAAATCGCGACCGACACAAACAAACTTTCACCTACGCGACGCCGCAAGGGAAAACGTGACAGATACCAAGTCATCGCCAGCGCTCCAATCGCTGGCGATGCTTGCAGCAAACCGAGTCCCGTCGGACCAACTTTCAAGATGTCTTTGGCAAAGATCGGCAACATCGCTGTCGCTCCACCTAACAGCACAGCAAATAAGTCTAGCGAAACAGCTCCCAAGATCACCGGTTTGGCAGCGATGAACTGCAAACCCGCCCACAATGAATCACTTGACCTGCTGGAAATCCTTGGCGGTAGCGGCGGCATCAGGCTCATCATGGTGCAAGCGATTGCGAAAAGAAACGTCGCAACAATATAGACATTTGTCACGCTAGTCAGAAACACTAAACCAGCCAGCGCGGGGCCACCGATAATCGCGATCTGTATTGCCGCCGTCGACATGGCCAACGCTCGTGGAAACGAAGCTGCATCGACAATGTTCGGCAGCATCGATTGCATCGTCGGCATCTCGAATGCGCGAGCGGCGCCGATGGCCGCAATCAACCCAAAGATCGCTTCGCGAGAAAGCCACCCCATGCCACTTCCCCCAGCCAACAACCCACAAGTTACCAGTTGAATGAGTGTGCATGCCATCGCAATCCGCCGACGATCCAGTCGATCCGCGACTGCACCGGCCCACAAGGTCAACAGTATTTTTGGGAGGAACTGCGCCAAACCAACTAAACCTAAATCGAATGCGCTGCCGGTCAGTTCATACACGGACCATCCCGTTGCCACGACTTGCATCTGATACGCACCGCTCGAACTCACTCGGGCAATCCAGTAATGCCGAAACGCTTTTAATCGAAACAGCGAGGTGCCAGAAACGCTTTCATCTGCCTCCATAGTGTTTTCGTTACTTTTCCATCATTAGAAGTGGGTAGCTGGTTTCGTGAGACCGGTGGCCTTCAAATTACACTTTAATTAACCGTTTTCCGACGAAACCAGCCACAATTCCTCGGTCACTCCTGCGATCCCCGCTTTTAGAGCCGCGTAAACCATTATGCATCGGTGGCTATTACAATAGTTCGCTGAATCTTCATGCAACAATATCTTCTACTTCAAATAGACAAAGCACCATGGCGCTCAAGCTCGGTTTTCCTTGGTTGCTGACTCTTTTGCATTACTTGTTGCTTGCTCTCCTGGTACACGCAGTTCCGGCGGCGCGGGCTCAGGACAAAAGCCCCTTCGACTCGCCGCTTGAACTCAACCAATTTGTCGCAACGCAACTTGGTGATTTACCGATCATCCTGTCAGCTCCGCACGGCGGTAGCCTTGACTTGCCTGGCGTTCCGGCGCGAAAAGGGGATGGCATGGAGACCGGTGCCGCCGGCTTTTTCACAGGGCGTGATAGCGGAACCGATGAGCTGACGCATGCCGTAGCCGATGCAATTGAGCGCCAATTTGGCCACCGACCTTACGTCGTCACATCACGCGCTCATCGACGTTATCTCGACCCTAATCGACCGGCTGCCATCGCGTACGAAGACCCCAAGGCAAAACCAATCTACGACTACTATCATGCCACGCTTGCCGAATACTGCCGGCAAATCACCGAGCGATTTCACGGTGGCATCCTGCTAGACATTCATGGTCAAGGTTCGCGGCGCGACACCGTTTTTCGCGGAACCAAAAATGGATTAACGGTTACCAATCTACGCGGACGGTTCGGCGAGTTATCCCACTCAGGGCCCAAGAGTCTTTTCGGCTTGTTACAATCGCGAGGCTGGACGGTGCATCCAGCGAATCTTAGTGGTGATGATCCTAGCGGAAAGGAACAGTCTGGCTTTACCGGTGGCTATATTGTCCAAACCTATGGCAGCCACAAAGCTCGCCCCATCGACGCTATTCAATTGGAATTCGGAGCCGACTACCGAGTCCCAAGTCGACGAAGTCAAACCGCTGAAGTACTCTCGGATGCACTGGCTGAGTATGCAACGACGTATTTGAAAGTTAATGTTCCGTACGGTGCCGAGAGGGCTCGTCCATAATTCGCGAGGATTTCCATCGCTCTTGAATCCCATGAATTACCGGAATCGCATGGTCCCCATGCTTTTTGATGGCTGTCATAGGAAACATGCGAATTATGGGAATTATAATGAGGGTGATTTTGCACTAGCCTCGCGAATGATGCACTAAATGCTTTAGCTCACTAAGCAACAGTTTATCAACCGCCAAACGAATCGCATTGTTGGATCCTGGCAAACAGAACACCAATGTGGTCCCCACGCGGCCCGCGAACGCGCGGCTTAGCATCGATGCGGCTCCGATTTCTTGATAGCTGAGCATCCGAAACAACTCACCAAAACCAGGCAGCGGAACTTCTATCAAACTCTCGATCGCCTCGGGTGTTCGATCGCGGGAAGCGATGCCAGTACCACCTGTGGTAACGATCGCGTCAACACCGCCAGCTTGAAGCAACGTAGTTACGGCTCCGCGAATGTCCTGCACCTCGTCCCGAACAATCAATCGTTTAGCGACTTGATAGCCCGCCCCGGCAAACGCGTCGACAAGCATTTTGCCGCTTGTGTCTGTTTCCAGTGTTCGCGTGTCGCTGATTGTGATCACCGCCACACGCACGAGCCCATGAGCAGCTTTACGATGCGCATTGACGCTAGGGGAATCGGTCGGCAAATCGCTCATGATTTCATCGCCTGCCGAGCCGCAAAAAGTCCGGCCAGCAACTTGATATCGACGGCCTGATTTCTTGCAATTAACCACGGAATGACTTCGTCGATTGGAATCTCATGCAACTGAATCGACTCGCCTTCGACTCCGCCACCATCGTGCGTTTTGCTCAAGCCGCGAGCCAGAAACAAACAAACCGATTCATCGGTCAAACCTGGCGACGAGTAACCTGTTATCAACTGTTGCCAACGCGCAGCTGTGTATCCAGTCTCTTCTTGCAGTTCACGCTGCGCCGCAATCAACAGCGCTTCATCCTCCGCACCCACCACGTCACCCGCCAAACCAGCCGGCAACTCGACTAGCGACTCACCTACTGGCGGTCGAAACTGTTCGACGAGCACCACGCGACCATCGTCATGAATTGCAACTATCCCGACTGCTGGTCGCTGCGTGTTGCGAGATACAAACTCCCATTTACCTTGCTGTTTAATATGAACATGCTTGCCTTGCCAAGCCACGCTCGAATCAGGTTGATTGTTCATGAAACCGCCTTAGCTGGAAATTGTCAGTTGAAAGTAGTTAACGTACTGTAGCTGGTTTTGTAAGAAACCGGATGATGTTAAAAACCGCTTTTACGCAACTGGATTCTTACGAAACCAGCTACCTTTACAACGCGTCACCTCACGTTGAAATTTCGGGCAATGACGGCGAAGCACCGAAAATCTTCTTTAGCAACTCAAACGCTTGCTTCTCAATACCTGCTTGCGAACTAGCTCTCGGTCCAGCCACGTTCAAAACGCGAATCGAATTCTCGGAAAACCACCGCACGACGCGATCTACGGATACTGGCCGATCCAGCCGAACTCGCAACAGCGGCTTGCCATGTCGCTTGGCCAGCTGGTGAGTCAACAGCGTGCCGCGTTGAAGTCGTTCGCGATAAAGCAGCATTGTGCCGTCCGAATCGAGCACATTCCGTTCCGTTCTCACGGCGTAGTCGATGGAATCGGTTTCAATAAGTTGATACTTCGCAGCGATAGGTCCATCCTCCGCGCGTCGGCCTTTCGGACACCAGCCGCCATGCTCGAAACCCAATTCAATTGCCGCATCCAGGGCCGCTCGATCCACGCCGGTCTGCCCGCCGGAAACAATGCGATGTACGCCGTGTCGCTGTTCGGTTGCTTTGTTCTTCCTAATATCCATCGACAAATCATCGCGTCAAATCGGTTGCAGCACTTTCATGGCGTCCGAATGAAGACCGCCGCACGGCCATCTATCGTATTCTATTTTGCTGGCAGGTTCTCGACGAGTGGTGTCAACGGAAGTGCTTCGCTAAGAGAGGGAGGGGTCGTTTCTGAAGACGGCTTCTCGCAGCTTGCCATTTCGGGACAATATGACCAGATTTCCCCAGTGGCGGTGCAATTTGGCGTGTGGATAAGAAATGTCGCAGAAAAATGAACTGAAAATGACCCGCATCGACGCTCGCCGAGGCGGGTTTGAAGGCGACTTGAATCGGCTGCGCGAGCAATTGAGCCCATCTGGGAACGTTGTTAGCCCGAAAGGACGGGAACTCACGCTGCGTGTTTTTGGCGAAGCTCTTTCGCCCGGAGCGGTTGTCCAGCGAATTTGCACGGCGGTCAAGTCCGAAGGGCTGGCGGCACTACTGAATTATTCGCGACAGTTAGATAACGCCGAGCTCAAAGGCCAATTGCGTTTGCCGGAAGAGCGATTGCGGGAAGCTCACGCAAATGCTGCCCCGGAATTCTTGCAGTGCATTCAACGCATCCGCGCGAACATTCTCGATTTTCAAAAAGCGATTTTGCACTCAAACGTATCCACCACGCCACGACCGGGCGTGCGTCTGGAGCAGCGTTATGTCCCTCTCAAACGGATCGGAGTCTGTGTGCCGGGAGGCGCGGCGGCTTATCCCTCAACCGTCCTGATGACCGTCGTGCCAGCTCAAGCCGCCGGCGTGGAACAGATCGCAGTTGTTGCGCCTCCTACAAAATTCGGGGCTTACAATCCAGATGTGCTGGCGACCTGCTATGAGTTAGGCATCCGCGAAGTTTATCCAATCGGCGGAGCGCAAGCCGTCGCTGCGATGGCTTACGGTGTCGAGGGCCTGCCAGCGGTCGACAAGATCGTTGGTCCCGGCAGTTTGTTTGTCGCCCTAGCCAAAAAGTTCGTCTATGGCGACGTCGATATCGATTCCATTGCCGGACCCAGCGAAGTGGTTGTTATCGCTGATGAAACGACCGATGCTGCGTTCACAGCGGCAGATATGTTGGCTCAGGCCGAACATTCGCCCGGAGCGAGTTTATTGGTAACGTGGAACGAAGCTCTGATCGATGCAGTTCAAGAGCAGTTGGATGTACAACTGCGTGAACTTAGCCGTGGCCAACTGAGTCTAGATAGCTTGAATGCGTTTGGCGCGTTTTTGCTAGTCCGCGATGCCGCGCAGGCCTGTGAAGTCACCGACTTGATCGCCCCTGAACATTTGCATATCGCTTGCAGCAATCCGCGCGAGCTCAGCAACAAGATTCGCAATGCAGGCGCAACTTTTCTTGGCCCTTACAGTCCAGTCGCGCTCGGCGACTATGCTGCTGGACCTTCACACGTGTTGCCAACCGGTGGAACAGCCCGATGGGCAGCCGGCTTGTCCGCGAATTCGTTCCTCCGAAGTGGCAGCATAATCGAGTTTTCTCGCGACGCCTTAGCGGATATTTCAGCCGATATCTGCCAGTTGGCCAATAAAGAGGGGCTGACTGCCCATCGCCGCAGCGTTGAGATAAGATTAGAAACCCGTAGCCTAGGCATCCTGCCTGAGAAGTTCCGACATTAGAAACCCGCCAACTTTACTTTTACTTCCGGCGATGATAACCTCGTATGCCTGACTCCAAAAACGATTCGATCACTCGGCTATTCCGTCCCGAGATTCACGCGATGCAACCCTACGTGCCGGGCGAACAACCGCAGGGCGGAAAATTCATCAAGCTGAATACGAACGAGAATCCCTATCCGCCTTCACCCAAGGTCGCCGTTGCCATTCACGAAGCAGCCACTGCCCGGTTGGAACGATATCCCGATCCGCTGGGTACGGCGTTTCGAATTCGCGCCGCTGAAGTACTGGGCGTGGAGCCCGACTGGATTCTTTGCGGCAATGGCAGCGACGATATTCTAACGATCGTGACCCGCGCATTCGTGGGGACCGGCCAGCGATTGCGATTGCCCTACCCCAGCTACATTCTGTATCGCACCTTGGCTCAGTTGCAAGGCGCCGAGTGGGAAGAGGTTCACTTCAAGTCCGATTTCTCGCTCGATGCTGCATTCTCGAAGATGCATGAACAGTTGAAGTTGGTTTTCTTGCCGAATCCAAACAGTCCCAGTGGAACTGTAATCGCACCAGACGTCATTGCAGCAGTCGCTGAGCAGCTTGAATGTCCGTTGCTAGTTGACGAAGCCTACGGCGACTTCGCAGAGTTCAATTGCATCGACTTGGTCAAGCAGAATCCTCGCGTTATGGTCTCGCGAACGCTCAGCAAGTCTTACGGTCTGGCCGGACTGCGTTTTGGTTTTCTCGTCGCGCAACCAGCTATGATCCACATGCTGCGCAAAGTGAAAGACAGTTACAATTGCGATGCGATCAGCTTGGCAGGTGCGACAGCCGCCATAGATGACCAGCCATGGTTGAATGCCAATCGCCAGCGGATCATGGCAACTCGCCAGTCGATGACTGAGCGTCTGCGAGCGATCGGTTTTGACGTCACCGATAGCCACGCGAACTTTGTGTGGTGCACACTTCGCGATCGACCCGTGCAGCCGCTTTATGAAGCCCTTAAACGTGACAAAGTACTTGTGCGTTACATGAACTATGCGAACTGGGGCGATGGCCTTAGGATTAGCGTCGGTACCGATGATCAAGCCGACGCATGTATCGAACTGCTCAAGAGCTATTTGAACTAACCTCAACAGATATTCCCATGACCACACGCACCGCTGAAATCAATCGACAAACCGCCGAGACGAAGATCTCATTGAAACTCAACTTGGACGGCACTGGCCAGTCGCAGATCAACACGGGAGTTGGCTTCCTGGACCACATGCTGACACTGTTTACCAAACATGGCTTGTTTGATTTGACCGTGACCTGCGACGGAGACACACAAGTCGACGCGCATCACAGTACTGAAGACATCGGCATCTGCTTAGGCCAAGCGTTTTCCAAAGCGCTGGCTGATAAGCGTGGTATCACCCGCTACGGACACATTGTTCTGCCCATGGAAGAAACGCTGATTACGGTTGCGGTCGACCTGAGCGGCCGGAACTATGTCGTGTTTAACGCACCGATGTCATCGCAAAAAATGGGTGAATTCGATAGCGAGCTAGTGGAGGATTTTTGGTACTCATTCGCCAGCAATGCTATGTGCAACTACCACGTTTTGTTGCATTACGGACGCAATAGCCATCACATCGCCGAAGCGATCTTTAAAGCCAGCGCAAGGGCTCTACGGATGGCTGTCGCAGTCGATCCGCGGCAGAAAGATGTTCCTAGCACCAAAGGTTCGTTGTGAGTTTATTCCGCGAAATAGGTTTGGGATGAACGATGCGCGTTGAGATCGAAAAAAATTCTATGTGGTGCCACATATTGGCGGCGATTGGGGCTTTTATAGCTGTCCCTACCTGCATCTATTTGTCTGGGGCAGATGAAGATTCGAGGATTTCGGCGATGATCGGACTAGGGTTTGGGCAGATCAGCCCGATTGCGATCTGGTGTGCTTCGGGCCTGCCGGGTGCGACCAGTTCACGTCAGTTGATGTAACCCAGTCGCAGCGCCTAAACGAAGCTAATCAGCTCGTTTTCTGAGACGCGTTTTCTGAGACGCGTTTTTTGGGGACTCCAGGGTGTAAAAAGGCAGCTATTTACGCTCGGTCACGCTCTTCAAGCGTGCCCCAATTTCGAACCCATAGCAATGCTGACCGGCCCACTTCGCCCGCACAACCGCTACAGGCCAACCTTTAACTGGCCGCTTTACGCCATCGCTAAACCGTGAGGTATACTTGATATTCGGCTGATGTTCTCGACGTCGATGGAGAAAAACACTATGGATGAATTTACAATTGCAGCAGCTAGTGCGGTCAAACAATCGCAAGTTAAAAATCAAGTCGACGTTGCCGTGGCGAGCAAAACGTTGCAAGTTCAACGGCAGCAAGGCGATGCAGTCATTCAGATGATTGACCAAGCCGTGCAAATCCAAGAGCAACTGGCCAGTGGCCATATCGACGTAAAAATCTAGTGTCGCACAATTGTCCCAATTGTAGCTGACCTTGATCCCGTCGTGGCGGACGTTGCCAGCGTCCGCGAACTGGTATTCAATTCGAGAAATGGTGATTGTTGGTTTAAAGACTACTCAACTACTAAACCAAGAACAATTGAGGACAATTGTGCGACACTAATACAATTGTCCTACACTACACGTCCAAATTGCGAACTTCTAGCGCATGCTTTTCGATGAATTGCCGACGCGGTTCGACCTTGTCACCCATCAGCACCCGGAACATCTCGTCAGCCGCACCAGCGTCCACTAGTGATACTTGTAGCAACGTGCGGTTCGAGCGATCAAGGGTCGTTTCCCGAAGTTCTTCGGGATTCATTTCACCCAACCCCTTGAAGCGGGTCACCTGCATCCCTTTCTCACCAGCGGAGCGAATCGTCGGCAACAACACTCGCAGATCATCCATGCCCGAGCGATTCTCATCGCGGTTCACATGAAACTTCGATTCTGTCTTGCCGGTTCGCTCTTGCGGTATCAAGTCCTGTATCGTGAAACCGTGCTTCGCTAACTCCTTGAGAGCTGTGTTGATCGTTTTGACTTCGTGCATCTCGACAAAGTGAGCTTGCAGCGGTGCGTTACTCGGTTCAGCCGCGTCTGTTTTGGCTGGGTCCGCTGAAGTTTGCCCTTCTTCGGTAACAGGGGCCATGGACACTCGAGCTTCAAGCATTAGTCCTTCGCTGGTCGCAAAATCATCCATATCTTTTCGAGTCTGGAAGAAATGTGCGTCGTTGCCAACTTTCAGCAAGAACTCGGGGACGCGATGTGTCTTTTCGTCGATGCGCTTGGCGTGTTCCTTAAGACCAACACCACGACGTTCAAGCGCAAGCAGCGCATCTTCCATCGTTGCCAAGGTTTCGGCTAAGTGCCGCATATCCGCCCCTTCAACTCGGCGACCGTCGTCCGTCTCAAGCCAACAATCGGCCAAGCCGCGTTCGAGTAACTGAGTCTTCATTTCCAATTCGGATTGGACGTAGTAGCGTTCCTTTTTGCCACGCACAACGCGGAACAACGGAGGCTGAGCCAAGTAGACGTGGCCGCCGGCGACCAGTTGATACATCTGTCGATAGAAGAAGCACAGCAACAACGTGCGAATATGCGAACCGTCGACATCGGCATCCGTCATGATGATAACTTTGTTGTAGCGACGCTTGCCGATCTCTTGATCAGCCCCGATGCCGCTACCGATCGCTTGGATCATGCTCTGGACTTCTTCATTAGCCAGCACTTTATCTTCGCGGCTCTTATAAGCGTTGATAATCTTACCCCGAAGAGGCAAGATGGCTTGGAAGTCACGGAAGCGACCACCTTCGGCACTACCGCCGGCCGAATCACCTTCCACCAAGTACAGTTCGCACTCTTCCATTTTGTTGCTGATGCAATCGCGAAGCTTGCCCGGCAAACCACCGCCGCTGAGCGCATCTTTACGTTTGCGGAGCGCGTCTTTGGCTTTCTTCGCCGCTTCGCGAGCTTCGCAGGCGAGCAGACCTTTCTTCGCGATCAGCTTGGCGTTCTTAGGGTTCTCTTCCATGTATCGCTGGAGCGCGTCGCCAACGGCGCTGTTAACGATGCCTTCGATTTCGCTGTTGCCCAGCTTGGTCTTCGTTTGGCCTTCGAACTGTGGATGAGGCACGCGGAGACTGATAACCGCGGTCAGACCTTCACGGAAGTCATCGCCGGTCGGCACGAGATCCTTGAACAAGTTCTCTTTCTTACCGTAGTTGTTCAGCGTTCGGGTCAGTGCGGCGCGGAAACCCGAGACGTGTGTACCACCTTCGATCGTGTGGATGTTATTCGCGTACGATTGGACGTTCTCGGTGTACTCAGTGGAATACTGCAGGGCGATTTCGAACGTGACCTCGTTTTCGTTGTCGTCGGTTCGAGAGCCTTTGATCATGATGACGTCAGGGTGGATCGCATCGCTGGCTCGATTCAGGTACTCAACGAATTCTTCGATACCGCGCTCGTAGCAAAATTCGTCGCCGTCGTTCTTTCGTTCGTCACGAAACTTGACGCGCACACCGCTATTCAAAAACGCCAGTTCTTGTAGACGTTTGTGAAGCGTGTCGTAAACGAAAGTCGTGTTCGGAAAAATCTGTCCATCGGGTTTAAAAGTGGTCTTTGTTCCGCGATGAGTCGTCGCGCGGCCTTTGAGAACTGGGCCGGTTGCTACTCCACGTTCGTAGGCTTGCGTCCACACGAACCCATCGCGACTGACTTCGACTTCGCACCACTGCGAAAGGAAGTTCACAACGGTCACACCGACGCCGTGAAGACCGCCGGACGTTTTATACGAATTCTTATCGAACTTGCCACCGAACTTGAGGACCGTCATCACGCCCTCGAGCGTACTGATCTCGCGATCCATTTCTTGGCTGAGCTGAGCGTGTTTGCCGGTTGGAATACCGCGGCCGTCGTCTTCGAC
>JANNNN010000107.1:0-9381 GCA_031398555.1 Planctomycetia bacterium
ATGTCGAGCACATTGTCCTCGTAGGCGCGGGTCTCGCCGGCCGTGTGCGGCGTGACCAGCACCTGCGGCATGGTCCAGAGCGGCGATTTCGCCAAAGTAATCCGCAAGGTCCTCGCGGACTTCAGGAACGTCAGGCAGAAACGGGGGCAGTTTGCCTTTGAGTTGTTCACCATCCAAGTTCCAAAGCGCCTTGCCGGAACCTTTCATCCACTTGAGATGGACATTCGTCGGTCCAAACCAATAACAAAACGGTATCGCTGCGTTACGTTTGGCGAGGAAAGAATCGAAGTTCTTTTCCACTTCGCTGTAGAGTTCTTGTTTGGCAGAATCTATCGGCGCTCCACCAGCGACCAGCTTGGTGACCGTTTCTGAAAAGTTATTGAAGCGTCCACCCGCTTTCTCGTAAGCGAACTTGCCGGCACCGAAGGGAGCGTCGCCTGGAGTTCCAGGGCTCCAAACTTTATAGGATTCGCCCATGTGGTAACCCGACTCGTTGAGTAGCAATGGAAAGGCGGGTTGCGATCCATCCCAAACTGCGCCGCGCAGAATGGACGCTCGGCCAGTACGCCAAAAATGCTGCCCCGAGAGCAATGCGCTGCGACACGGCGTGCAGCTCGGAGCAGAAACAAAGGCTCTTCGAAACAAAACACCTTCGTTGGCGATCCGATCAAAGTTCGGAGTTCGCACGAGATCATTCATCGTTCCCGCGCCGTCGACCTTCGCATAGGCACTTGCATAGCGTCCCCAATCGTCCGCAAACACAAACAGAATATTGGGCCGTTTCGCCTCAGCAGCGGCTATTGACGCAAGGACCAGCCAACAGCAAAGAACCAGTTGTATTTGTTTCATGATGAGTTCGCCGAGAGTGATTACCTATCGGTCTTTTTGGGCTTTTTGACATGAGTCAAATTGTTTGAAATGGTGCTGAAATCAGCGACATTGTTTCTCAATTCTAACTTACCATGGATCCGGTTATCGATGACATTGATCGAGCGAACGTTGTTGTTCCTGACCTCAAGGTCCCGACCAATCCAGTTGTCGATGACGAAAATCGTGGGCAGAAGGCCAAGAACAGCTTCACCGCCTGTGTGCGTAACTTCAACGTCGCCGAAAACAGTGGAGTGTTCCAAGTCTGCGATAGCGGCACCTTCAAATTCCACATCGCCTAGAACGGTGAGGCCGCTGGCGGATAGCCATGCACCCCCGGTAACCTCGATATCGCCCGTGACGAGTATGTCGGCATTCAGCAGGACAATCGCACCAACACCGATGTAAATATTATCGAACACGGTTGGCTCCGTGATAAAGAAGAATCCATTTTCAAAGACTGTCGTCTCAGATTTGCTCGGGCTTTTTCCATATGCCAAAACCGCAGATGCACACAACAACAGAGCTAAAACTGTTCGCATCGCAATACCTTTAAACTCGAGGGCTCAATGGGGAAACAAGGAGAAGTGTCGAAAAAGCAAGACTGAAATGTAAGCTGTGGCCCAAAATCACACAAGAGCCTTCGTTACGCCTTTATCGTGTTTACAAAGGCGTCAAGATTCACTATGATGCTAAGCATGTTCTGCAAAAAATGCATTCGATGAGACTTAGGAACGGAGTCTCGTCGAAAACTCAAGGAGACCAAAAGTGGCGTCAAAAGCTTACTTTCTAGGTGAATGCCCTACGTGCTCGAGGAAACTGGAAATCCGCGTTGAACTGCTGGGTAAGCGTATTGCTTGTCAACACTGCGGCGCGACGCACGTCGCCAGCGACGCAAAAAACCGCCCGAACAATGATCAAAAGATTGACCAGTTGCTGGCCCGCGCCAAAGCCTATGTGGACTCAGTCGAAACGCCGCACGCTACAACCAGTGAATGAGGCAAGATCTTCCCAGTAGTTTGGATACGTCTTGGCGGTGCAGCCTGGATCAAGAATCGTTAAACCGGCGGACCGTAGTCCGACCAAAGCGAGGCTCATTGCCATTCGATGATCTCGATAAGTCTCGACTTCACATGTTGTAATTTTTTTCGGTGGTTGAATCGTCAGACCATCGTGAAATTCTTTGACTTCCGCCCCTAATTTACGAAGTTCGGTAGCCAAGTCCGATATACGATCGGTCTCTTTCACGCGGTTATGGGCGACTCCCCGAACCGTTGTTGGCCCTTCCGCGAACATGGCTACTGCCGCTAACGTTTGTACTGTGTCACTGATGTCTGACATATCGACGTTGATACCGACCAGTTTGCCGCCGTGGACGGTGACTGAGTCCGCGTCGTACTCGACTTTGCAACCCATTTCTTCGAGGCATTCACAGAATCGAACATCACCTTGCAAGCTGTTTCGACTTAGACCTTCAACCGTTGCAATTCCTCCAGTAATCGCGCCTGCCGCCCAAAAATAGCTGGCCGCTGATGCATCGGGCTCAATTGCATAATTGGCTCCGCGATATTTCTTTGCAGATAAAATCGTGAACGGCCCATGGTCTTCTCCCTGAATTTCAGCTCCGAATGCGCGCATGACTTCGGCGGTCATCGAAACATATGGAACGGAAACCAACTCGCCCACGACTTGCAATTCGACGTCCGACTTAGCCATTGGAGCGGCCATCATCAGTCCCGACAGAAATTGGCTCGAAATGTTTCCGGCCACCGTAGCGCGTCCGCCAGCTAAGCCGCTCGCTTCGATAAGAACCGGTGGGCAGTTCGCATGCTCTGCGTTAACGCTCTCGACCTTTGCCCCCAACTGCCGCAGCGCTGCCAGCAAATCCGCGATCGGGCGCTCCCGCATTCGAGCTACGCCATCCAGTCGAAATCGCCCTTCGCAAGCCGCCAATGCAGCGGTCAGAAAACGAATCGTCGTACCACTGTTCGCGACGAAGAGCTCTGCCTCCTCAATCGGAGTTTTCCCGCCGCCGCCATCGATTACTAGAGTTTGTTTGACTTTGTCGTGTAAGGCATGCAACCCCAGATGCTGCCAAGCTTCGATCATGACCGAGGTGTCTTCACTATCCAGCACACCGCTAAGTTCACTACGTCCGACTGCAAGAGCTGCACAGATGATCGCTCGATTAGTGATGCTCTTGCTACCCGGGGGTCGAATACTTGCACGAATCGGATGGGTAACGGGATCGATCTTTGCACTTGCCACGCTAGTGAACTTTCGCTGAGGTCGTGGAGCTTTGTCCCTGATTTTCAATCGTTAAGAAATTGAATCGAAAGAGACTGAGTTATCCGGCAAATGTTAACGAAATCGCCTTAGGATGAGTAGGCGTAGATCGAGTTCGCTCGCTAGTCAGCCTGTGTCGGGAGAGCGAGGCTCCTGCCGAGCATCTTGGATGTAGCGCGCCGACCTTATTGTGCTGTGAACGTCCACGGATGCACCGGGGAAAGACTCGGGTGGGAATTGCGACAGCTAACCAAAGATTCTCTCCACACTGCACAGTTCAAAGGCAATCGATCTTCCCAACGCAACTAAACGTCAACTTTACCGAGCAAACCGCCTAATTCGAATGCCAAGTTATTAAGCATTCCAGCGCTCCAGTGAATTGACGCACCGCCCGGACAGGCGTACGATCAGCAACTTGGGACGCGGCAAAAATCAAATTGAACAGTTTGTCGCTTGAAAGTTGATGTTCCCAGCGTTTTGCACGGGAGTATTTAGGATTGGCCGCTACACCTTCGCGCAGTGGTGTTTTTCAAGCCGCGACTGACAAACGCTTGGAAGCCTTCAGCCAGAGCATCAGCTTTGACCATCGGCTTTACGCACACGACATTCGCGGATCGATCGCGCACGCTCAAATGCTGGCCAGGCAAGGGCTTCTGACTATCGATGAAGCGGCCATGATTGAATCCGCACTTCTAGAAATTCAGTCTACGATCGAACGCGGCGAGATGCAATTTCGTCCCGAACTCGAAGACATTCACATGCATATCGAACAGGCACTCATCGAGCGTTTGGGCGATACGGGGCGAAAACTGCACACTGCGCGCAGTCGGAATGATCAAGTCAACACAGACGTCAGGTTGTGGACGCGAGACGCGCTCGACCGGATCGATGGACTGTTAAAACAATTGCAACAAGCATTCCTCAGCCGCTGCGACCGCGACTTGGATGTCATACTGCCGGCTTACACTCACCTTCAACGCGCCCAACCGGTTCTCGCGCCGCACTACTGGCTCGCTTACATTGAAAAGTACGCTCGCGACCGTCAAAGGCTTACTGACTGTCGAAAGCGAGTCAACGTCTGCGGGCTCGGTGCAGCGGCTTGTGCGGGCACGACGATGCCCATCGATCGACATTGGACGGCTGAAAAGCTTGGGTTTGAAGGGGTCGCCTCGAATAGTATCGATGTCAGCAGCGATCGAGACTTTGTAATCGAGTCGGCTTTTGTCCTGGCTATGATTGCCGAGCACCTCAGCGGATGGGCTGAAGAGTGGATTTTGTGGTCGACCGTTGAATTTGGTTTTATCAAATTGCCGCATCAATTCTGTACCGGCTCGTCGATCATGCCGCAGAAAGTGAATCCGGACACGCTTGAACTTACTCGCGGCAAATCGGCTCGAGTTCTAGGTAATTTGCAGACGCTTTTGATTCTCGTCAAAGGTTTGCCACTGGCGTACAACCGCGATCTTCAGGAAGATAAACCGCCACTTTTTGATTCATTTGAAACCGTCGCAGCCTGCCTCGAATTGGCCATTCCAATCGTCGAGCAATCCGAACTGCGACGCGAATCGATTGCTTCGCGGCTGGATCAGGGCTATCTCGACGCGACCACCCTAATGGAGCATTTGATGAAGCAAGGAATCCCTCAGCGGACGGCTCATCATTTGGTCGGGTCGCTGGTCGGAATCGCGCAGGCCCAGGAAAAACGCCTTGCAGATTTGACTGACGAGGAGCTTAAAGCCGCTCATCCGTCGATCGATGGCACCGTCAGGGAGGTGTTAGGAGTGGAAAAAGCGGTTCAAGCCTACCAGAGTTATGGGTCGAGTAGCCCGACTCAAGTTGCTTCGCAGATTGCACGGTGGCGCGAGCAATTACAATAATAGCTTGGCTCAGCACGACGGCTCGTCACGACCAAGCGAGAAAAAACAATGATTATTCCCCAGCGTCCTCACTACCGAACCTTAAAAATTGCCTTCGCGATGACCATCCCGGTAATCTGCGCGTGGGTCGTTTCGGGATCGCCCATCAGTTGCTCGCTGAGCCTGGCGCAAGATCCGTTTGGCGCGACTGATCCGTTCGGCGCCACCGTTGCACCAAGCGCAGCCGATGATGCCTTCGGTGCTCCAGCGGCTGCAACTCCAGCGGCACCATCTGCCGGTGCAAAACTGCCGGTTGAGGATTTAGATCCAATTGTGCGATTGCTTCGCGAAAAAACGCCGAGTTCCCCGACTGCGATGGCCGACGGTTTAATTTGGACGATACGTCTCAAACGTTGGGACGAAGTCGGCCGATTGCTCGATCGCATTCAAGCCCTCAACTGGACGCTTGAACAAAAAGCGGCAGTTGCGCGTCGTATGGGTTCGGCTATGGTCCTGCGGATGCGCTCCGTTGAATCGACTCTCACTGAGGCGCAAAAGGGATTTGCAGCTCAGTTATTTCAAGCACCCTCTCAGTTAACTCGTGATCCCGCTTGGATCGATCAAGCGATTGATAAACTTGCCAGTGAAGTTGCGGCTGAACGTCGATCGGCGCGGTTGCGTTTGCATGACGCTGGCTCGGCGGGCATCGCTCGCTTAGTCAATCGACTGCTTACAGGAGATTCCAAAGTTCCCGCTTTGCAACTTGCCAACGCTGCCAGTAGTTTTGGCGAAGACGGCAAGGAAGCGCTTCGAGCCGCTTGTTTAGTTCACGATGCGGTAGCCTCGAATCGAGTCCTTTCAGCTTTGGCCGAGTTAAGCGGCGGCGATTTTGGGACCGAACTGGGTGCCGCATTGTTCAGCCGTGCGTTGCCAGTCGCTGCACAACAAGCTCTTACAAATAAACTGGTTAGTAAGTACCCGACTCTGCCTTCAGCTCAAGCCGTTGAGTCTCACTTAAAGGCTCGATTCGTTTCTGCTCTGAGCAATTATCAACAGCAGCGTTCGCTTGAATCGGAGCTGACTGACTATGTCTGGCGTCCGGCTGCAAACGGCACATCGATCGAACGCGTGGAAGTATCGGTGTCCGACAAAGCACTTGAGTCGGTCGCACGGTTGGCAGCATATCGAATGCAATTTCAAATAGCTACCACTGACGGATTGGTCGACAGTGCAGCCGTTTTAATGCAACGCACTTACAAAGTCCGCCCACAATTGTTTGCCGGCGAATTACCTAGCTTTATGTTGGCCGATATCGCTCCCGAAGCGCGAAACAATGTTGGCTTTTGGCAAAGCGTATTCGCGAGGTGTGAAGAGTGGCAGTTGCATGGCGCCGCGATTCGGTCACTGCAATGGATGGCTGATGGAATCTCGACCGGTGAATTTGATGCCTCGGTGAGTTTTCTTACCAAGCTGCTTAAAGATCCGAATCCAGCGATTCGATATACGTCACTCGAAATTCTCGCAAAACTAGATCCTAAAGCCAACTACTATGGCAACGAGTGGGCCATGGAAACGGCCGTCGAAATGACTCGACTTCAACCCGGGCCGCACGCGCTCGTAATCGGTCTCCAGAGTGAACTGCGTCAAGCCGCGCAGCAGCAAATCAATCTCCAGACGAGCAGCGATGTGACGGTCGTTAACTCTGGGGTCGCGGCTCTCAAAGCGCTCGACGAACCCGAACCCTTCGAACTGATCTTTATCGTTGATCGCGTTTCGGACACAACCATTTCGCAGCTGATTCAACGCATTCGCAATACTGAGCGAGGTCGCTCGCTTCCGATCGCTGTCTTAACCGAACAGCTTTACAGTTATGAACGCGAGTTGATTAGTGAAACTCCAGGCGTGATCACGTCGGTCCTATCCCGCAACGCAGAACAGATGGAGCGAGTCATTGCGATGATGGATGCGAGTCTCGATACAACGCCGTTGTCTGCAACCGATCGAGCAAGCTTCGCATCGTCGGCAAATCGATTTCTTGCACGCATTGCGACCGATCGCGAACATTACGCTTTCTATCCGCTCAACACTTGGCACTCCGCTATCGTTCACAACAGTTCGCAAGTTTCTGAATTGAACCGTTTGGCGTTGTTGTCGGGACTTGGTTCAGCTGAATCGCAATGGAAACTTGCTGGTTTGACAACCTTGTCCAGCTTTGGCGAACAAGATCGAATAGAAGCCGCCAAGGCCTTCGCGCGTTCAGTTAAAAAGTTCGGAATGAACTTGCATCGCGAAAACGTGGTGCATGCTTATGAGATGTATAACGAACTTGGTTCCAAAGATCCTGTTGCTACGAAAGCGATGGGTTTGGTTCTCGATGTTATCGAAGCACAAGCTGGAAAGGCTCCCTGGCCGGAGGGGCTTTAGGATAGCGAAGGATGCTGCGACCGCCGGTTGCTCATCTCCAACATTCCTTTGAGTCGGCCATGATACGTAACGCTTCAAGGCCGCAGGAATGTCAAGGTACGGATTCCAATCTCAAACTCGTGATACGGGCTCTCCCGTTGCCGGAATTATCGGCAGTAGCCCCGCTATGGAAGAGGTCTATCAGCTCACACGTCGCGTTGCTAAAAGCAATGCCTCCGTGTTATTGCTCGGCGAGACAGGCACTGGCAAAGAGTTGATCGCCGGCGCGGTTCACAAGCTGAGCAATCGCAGCAGCGGCCCGTTCGTCAAAGTCAACTGCGGGGCGCTCAGTGAAAGCTTGCTCGAAAGCGAGCTGTTCGGACACGTTCGTGGCGCATTTACCAGCGCCGTCGCCAATCGTACTGGCCGATTCGAAGCGGCTCATAGCGGCACCATCTTCCTCGACGAAATCAACAGCACGTCGCTGATCCTTCAAGTCAAATTACTCCGCGTTTTGCAAGAGCGAGAATTCGAACGCGTTGGCGATACCAGCACGATCACAGTCGACACTCGCGTCATTGCGGCCAGCAACCGCGACCTCGCTCAGGAGGTCAAAGACGAGCGCTTTCGCGAAGATCTCTACTGGCGGCTTAACGTGGTTCCAATCCAAATCCCACCGCTCCGTAAACGCGTTGAGGATATTCCCGATCTAGTCGCATTCTTCTTGAATCATTACAGCGAAACTAATCAGCGTTTCGTCGTGCACATTCAAAAAGAGGCCATCGAAGCCATGCAAGATTATCATTGGCCCGGTAACGTCCGCGAACTGCAGAACTATGTTGAACGAGCGGTTGTGATGGCCGATGAAGATGAACTGACCGTTGAATTGCTACCCGCAGTCGTTCGCAGCGGCGGTAGCGTGAGTCCCGGTACGGTAAATCTTCGCGGGCTGGATCTCGATACCTTGACGCAAGAAGTTGTTCAGCAAGGCGTGCGGGCCGCCGAACTTGAGAAAGCCGAACTGCATTCGTTCGTCGTCAATCGAGTCGAAAAGGAATTAATTTCACAGGTCCTCGCTAGTTGCAACAACGTCCAAACCAAAGCCGCCGGAAAACTCGGCATCAATCGCAACACGTTGCACAAGAAGCTAAAAGAGTACGGCCTCGAAAGCGCTGACGGGGATATGGAATAGTGGTTCGCATGTAGCTTGGGACCATTTGTCCCGAGCGTTCGGGCTTTTGGGGCGTTCGGGAGTATCAGGAAGTGGGTTATGGGAGGCCCCATTCGAAGGATCGACGATAGCGGACTGCACAAATGTTCAAATATAGGGAACGAAGAAGTCGTCTCTGATGCAACCGGTTTCTTAGAAACCCGCTACAGCATCTGTTACCCATTAGCGTCATCTGGGAATTAATTAACCCTTTTTAGGTGCCCGGAATGCGAAATTCTGCGCGTAGCTGGTTTCGTGAGAAGCCAGACACGCAGGAGTCGACTCTGTTACAACCGGTTTCTTACGAAACCAGCTACCGTGCAACCAGCTACACACTAGACACCGACCAGCGATTGGCGTTTCTGGCCGATGGTGGCGATCAACTGCTTTTGTGGAGCTGCAAATTTGGCGAGCCCTTCAGTCATCAAAGTGTCATGAAGATGCTGCATGTCAGTGGCGGCCTTCAGTTCGGCCACGATGGATGCCGCAGGTAATTTGTCGACTTGACGATCGAATTTAAAGTTACCAGCAGCGATTACAGCATTGGTCTCAGGTGGGTTGGTTTGAATGTCGCTTCCAGCAAGCGCGGCAACATATTTTTCCTTAGGATCTTTCGGGTCCTTTGTACCGGTGCTCGCGAAAATAATTTCTTGCTTCAAACGCGTTGGGTGCTTGCTCCAGAATTGTTGATTGTCAAGCCAAATCTGCTTGGCATTGACGATACCTAGCTGGCCCTGGGCTGCTGCCGAGAGGTTGGGC
>JANNNN010000114.1:0-2316 GCA_031398555.1 Planctomycetia bacterium
GCCGCAGTGCGCTAGCACCCGGCTCCCAAGACAGGAAGCGGACGCTAGCGAGAGCGTCCCGCTTACGATAATGGTCGTTACGTTAGTTTAGACTTATCAGCCGGAAGGCGTTAGCCTCCGGTTACGTCTCTAACCGGAGGCTAACGCCTTCCGGCTGATAAGTCGCTTGAAAAATCGCGTTTTCCCGGGGTTTTTAAGCGGGACGCTCTCTAACGCGTTCCGGCTGATCAATCATCTGCGAATTTGTGTATTACTAACTTCCGCATCCGCCACCACAACCACCCCCGCCTCCTCCGCAGGCGCTGCCACCTCCGCATGCAGATCCTCCTGCGTCACCCCCGGCGTCGCCGCCTCCACCGTGGCCGCCTGCATCGCCACTCGAATCGCCACCAAATGCGAACGAGTCAAACCAACTGGAGTGCGAGGTATCGCCGGTGTCCAGTATTCCGAAGTTGGTATCGTCACTGACTTCGCCACCAACACCTTCGACGGCTTCAATTGGGCAAGTAGGGGCTTCGAAAGGAGCGTCTGGATCGAGCGCGGCACCTTCACCGGCATTAAAGCCCTTTTCGCCGACGCTGAACGCAGGTGCGCCGCTTTCAGAGACGATGGTCGAGTCGTGACAATAAGTGTTGTTGCTGTGCATGAAGCTAGACCACATCCAGAGATACATCAACGAATCTGAACCGCTGTGATAGCGCTGGAGCATCGGGGCATGAGTTGAGGTTGCGTCGACAGTCGAGTCCGTACCAGTAACGGGCACTGCGGGCGTCAACCCTGGACGAACGATGTTTGTATAGACCCGTCGATGCAAGTTGTCGATGTTCATTCGACTGCGGAAAGATTGTTCGAGTTGTTCAATAAAGTCCTCGAACTCAGCTTTCTTCGACTCCGTGTAAGCGTCGTAGGTTTGCTGCGAAGCAAAGACGCCATCCAGTCGATCGTTGAGTGTATGCGGGCTATCGGCCGTTTGCAGTTCGGCATCGAGCCCATTGACGGAGATTTGAATTGGGTAAACGCCGATGTCATGAACGCGAGAAACTTTGATCTCGATGATCACCGCGATCGTGGCGAGATGATGCTCAAGGAGCAACGACAATTTTGAAAAAGCATCAGGCCGTGCACTTTGCGTTGTCCGCCCGCGGGAGAGCGCATCCATAGCGGTAGGCATGTCATCCGAGTTCAAGGATGCTTGGTCTTCGTAAAGAACTTGATCGTCCTTGGTGAATTTCACAACGTCGGTCACGCCAAGCGAACGCAGAGCGATATTGATCTCTTGCATGATCGACAGCGCAGTAAACGTTTCGTGCTCTTCGCGCTTTGACAGCAGATTGCCAGACAATAACTCAGCGAACCGTCGAAAACCTTTGGTCGGCTTGCGGCGCAGTTGTGTTAGGTGGCTTGGATCAATCGTCATCGTAGCGGATAAGTACATGTCCGGTTCTCCTGCAGTGTTTTATGGATCGGATTCGCAATTCCCACAACTGGCTGATACTTGCGATGGGTCGCTACGCACGTTCGCCCCGCCCCAGTATTCGAATGGAGGTTCGCCAAAACGATCTCGATAGCGAGCTAGCGTGTTGGCGTATTGTTGCGAGTTGGTTTCATGATTGTCACTTGGTTCATGATGGACCATCTTACCAAGATGCTCGTCACAAAATACTTGATAACTCCGAGTGAATAAAATGAACTCATGCCATGCCAGATCAACGCGGGCTGATGGAGTTAGATGTCCATCCTTGTTTTCGGAAGCCAGTATCAAGAATTTAATCACTTCGCCGAGCGCATGTTTGCATTCGGCGGGCGAGCAGAACAGTGTTCGAGCCAATTTTTGGACGAGCAGCGGTCGCGTTCGAAGGATCTCGGATGCAATCTGCTCGGGCCACAAGTTTTTAGTGATTTCGAGCATGTCCTGTCTAAAATTTCTTGCGGGGAACCGATTGGAATTCGTTCAAGATAGCTTCCGTCGGGCTTGTAGGTTTGACTTCAAATTGTTTTGGATCCATCCGACGTACGGCGCCAGCATTGTTTGCAGAACGAGCCTGGGACATGACATCCATGCTACTGTTTTGAGGAAGGGCGGCCCCGGGTGGAATCTGCAACCACCCGACACTTTTGGGCTGGTAGTTAACGTCTTCGATTGGATTGGGGCTCTTGCCGGTACGATCGATCGCAATCGACTGAAGAAATTCTTCGTAGACGCTCAAGTCATAATAGACGCGAGGTGGAATCGCAGCTCATGGCACGGACATGTTGGAAGAAACGGCCTTTTGGTTGGACCTGACTGTCAAGTCTTTTAAGCCGGTGGTGCTGATC